>JAYTTH010000355.1:0-18349 GCA_043745515.1 Pseudobdellovibrionaceae bacterium
GTTCTTGGCGAGATTCAAACAAAGGCACTTGAATTTACAAAAAAAGCGAAACACAATCCTTGGGGATGGGAAGATTTCTGCGCCTAATTATACAAATCAATTCAAACTATTAGCATGCCCGTGATAGAGAATTCAAGGGGACGTATTGGCAAAGTCAACGATTCGAATATCAGCACGAAAAAGTGATCTAGCAAAATTGCAGGCATACCTTGTCGGTGATGCTATAAAAAAGAAATTTAAAGAATTGCAGATTGAATACAGTTTTAGAGAATCGTTGGGCGATAAAAATCTGACCAATCCTCTTTGGAAAATGCCTGAAAAAGGGGTTTTTACCCAAGACTTTAAAGACGATTTAATAAAAGGGAATACCGATATTGTCGTACATTCGTGGAAAGACATTCCTATTGAAACCAATCTAAAAACAGAAATTGTCGCCACAATGCCTCGTGCGGACGAGCGGGATGTTTTGCTTTTTAAAAAGCGTTTTTTGGACCATCCGGCGTCTCAGAAGAAACTGACCTTGCATTCCTCATCGCCAAGACGGGAGTTTAATTTAAAACCTTTTTTTTCTTGGAGTTTGCCGTTTAAGCCTGACGACGTTCAGTTTTTGCCTGTCCGTGGAACTATCCAAACTCGAATTCAAAAAGCATTGGATTCCGATGATGTTCATGGGATCATCGTGGCCAAAGCGGCTTTAGATAGACTCTTGTCCGCTAAACAAAGTGAATTTAAAAAAACACAGAAATTTTTACGATCTGCTTTAAAAACCATGTTAATTCAAATAGTGCCCTTAAGCCAAAGTCCGTCATCAGCAGCTCAAGGGGCTCTTGGGATAGAGGTTTTAAAAAAAAATACTTACATTAAAAAAATAGTTGAACTCATAAATCAACCTAACGATTTTAAGTTAATCAATGAAGAAAGAAAGCGTTTCAAACACTGGGGCGGCGGCTGTCATCAAAAAATGGGTGTTTCGTTTAAAACTACCGGAAAACACATTTTGTGCTTTGAACGAGGTTTAGATAAAAAAGACCGATTCATTTGGCATCAAGAAATACTGAGGTCCCCCTATGGTAAAATGAAAAAGGCCATTCCAGAAGGCGATTTTGTCGAATGCCATCGTGAGCTCGATAAAAAAATAGATGATTTACGGCCTTATAAAGCAAAAAAAAATGATTCTTTGATTTTGACCAAAGGTAATTTGCTAACGAATGATAGTTCAAAAGACATCTACCTTTGGACAAGCGGAAGCGAAACCTGGCGGCACTTGGCGGATCAAGGGTATTGGATTCTGGGATCCTATGATGCTTTGGGTGAAACCCAAGTTCCTGAGGTTGAGGTTCTACTTGGAAAAAAGCCTCCTTGGAAAAAACTGACTCACGAACAAGGAAATCCAAAGCCATGGGCGAAAACTCTAAAGTTGTACACTGTTACCTACAATAGTTTAGAGCCAATTCTGCGTAACAAAGATAAAACGCATTTTTATTGGAGTCATGGCGAGTTATTTTTAACCTGTCTAAAGGAATTTCCGTGGTTAAAAAAGAAAGTACATGTGTGCGGAATTGGTTCGACATTGGACGCAGTTGAAAAACATATAAAACCCGAAAGCATTATCACGGTTTATAATTTTAAAGAATGGAAGAAAAAATGGATTCTATAAGCACAACAAAACAATCATCCGAAGCCTTATTTGAAAGAGCCAAAAAAGTTAGCCCTGGAGGCGTCCATTCACCGGTTCGTTCATTTAAAGGTATGGATCGAGCTCCTATTTTTTTCTCAAAGTCTGAAGGACCCTTTTTGTGGAGTGTTGAAGGCGATAAATACATAGATTTTTGTCAAAGTTTTGGACCGTTAATTTTAGGGCATCGTGATGTTGATGTCACAGCAAAAGTGCGGGAACAAATTGAAACAGCTTGGACATTTGGGGCCTGCGAGCCGTATTCGTTGGAACTTGCTGAATGGATTACAAATCGAATTCCTTTTGTAGAAAAGCTACGATTTGTTTCAAGCGGCACAGAAGCTGTGATGTCCACACTTCGAGTCGCCCGCGCGTTTACCAAGCGAAACAAAGTATTAAAATTTGAAGGCTGTTATCATGGCCATGTGGATAGCTTACTAGTAAAAGCGGGAAGTGGGCTCGCAGGCGAGTCTGCTGCGTCCAGCGCTGGCATAAGTGCGGCCGTGGCTAGCGAAACTCTTGTTTGTAATTTGGACAATGAAGATGCACTGGATGCTATATTCAAAGCTCATGGCAAAGAAATTGCGGCGGTAGTTATAGAACCTTTGCCGGCCAATTATGGATTGATAATTCAACGAAAAGAATTTCTTCAACAAATGCAATCTTTAGCAAAAAAAAACGGTGCTTTATTTATTGTAGATGAGGTCATCAGTGGCTTTCGAGTTGGTTTAAAGGGCATGGCGGACGAACTAGGGTTAAAGCCAGATTTGGTCTGCTATGGCAAAATCTTAGGCGGTGGCTTTCCGGTGGGATGTTATGGCGGGCGTCGGGATATCATGGATTATGTAGCTCCGTTGGGTCCCGTGTATCAGGCTGGCACTTTGTCCGCGAACCCTGTTGGCATGGTGGCTGGTTTAGAAACATTAAAAAAAATGGAAAGAAATCAGGGCTGGGAATTACTAAATAAAAAATCAGATGAATTTTGCCACAAATTCAAAGCTCTTTTAAATCAGCATTCTCCGTTAGATTTGAGTTTTCATTCATCACTTTTTTGGGTTCATTCTAAATCATCTGTGGCTATTCGAAGTTTGGATCAAATTCCAAAAGGACAAGCGGACGCCTTTAAACCCCTGTTTTTGAAACTCCTTAGTAAAGGCGTTTATTTAGCTCCAAACGCTTATGAAGTAGGTTTTTTGTCTTTGGCTCATTCCGATTCCGTGTTGGAAGAAACATTGAAAAAAATCAAAGAGGTTTTGTCGTAAAATGAAGTGGAAATCGATTTTCATTTTTATTTGGATTTTATTTACCACATCCATGATTGGCTGGTGGTGGTTTTACGGTATTGAACAACAATCAGCACCGTTGGCAAGTTTTGAATACATTCGGCGCAGACGGATGTTGTTTTGGGAAGGTTCATTTTTTATGATCGCCCAAATGTTGGGTGGCTTTTTGATGTATTATTTTATGAAAAAAGAAGATGAAAAGAATAAATCAATTCGGCATTTTTTTGCTGGCTTTTCACATGATTTGAAAACTTCTATTGCCAGATTGCGTCTTCAGTCTGATGTGTTGGCTGAAGATGAGAAATTTAAGAATAATAAACAGATAAATCGATTAGTTAAAAATATCAATCAACTGGATTTGCAGTTAGAGAACTCGTTGTGGATGGCGCAAATTGAAAGCATAAAAACAATGATAGAAACATTTCCCATATCTAAAATTATTACCGGTATAAAAAATGAATTTCAAGAAGTTACTATTGAACTAAACAAAGATCAGGATTTGAACACAGATTATCGAGCATTGCATTTTATCTTTAGAAATTTGGTTCAGAATTCAATGATTCACGGTGGTTCAAATCGAATTAGAATAAATCTCGAAGACCTGGGCTCGCAAAAACTAATTACGGTTGTTGACGATGGATCGGGCGTCAAAGAAAAATTATCCGTTTCGGATATAATTCATTTCCGTTTTAATGATAGAAAAACGTCCGGAATAGGACTGTATTTATGTTCTGAAATAGTAAAAAAGCTAAATGGCAAAATCGAATTTTTTAGTCCGGATACTGGTTTTGGAGTTAAAATTTATCTATGAAGCGAATTTTGATTGTCGAAGACGATTTAACTTTAGGTGAAACTCTCAAAGAGAGACTTGAAGCTGATTTTGAAGTCATATGGGCCCAAACACAAGGTTCGGCAGTTAATAAAATTGCTGAAATGGATTTTGATTTGGTCATTTTAGATATTGGACTTCCTGATGGCGATGGCTTCCAAGTAGCAAAAACGGTGAACAAATCCAAAAGTCATATTTTGTTTCTTACGGCTCAAAGCGATGCTGAAAGTCGGCTTCAAGGATATGAAATCGGGGCCGAAGAATTTATCCCCAAGCCATTTCATTTGAAAGAATTAATGATTCGAATTCGACACGTATTAACGGATCATACTAGCAAGCCTAATCGCCTCAACTTAAATGGAATCGAAATTGATTTCAATCAGATGTCGGTTAGAAAGCGTGATGGTACGATTGAATATCCGGCCCAATCCGACCTTAAAATTATCGAGTTTTTAATTAAAAAATCGCCTCATGCAGTGACTCGTGATGAATTAATGGATTTCGTTTGGGGACAGGATAAAAATATTAACATTCGCAGTATTGACAATGCAATTGTTCGAATTAAAAAGTTTTTAGATTTAAACAATGATGATGTTATTCGAAATGTTCGGGGCATAGGGTACCAATGGACTTCTACCGATAGGATTAAAAATGAATATTAATTTTACCAATGCAATTAATAATACTCCGCAGGCGATACCACCAATTTGGTTTATGAGGCAAGCGGGTCGCTACCATGCCCATTACCAAAACTTACGAAAGAAAAATTCATTTATGGATTTATGCCGTCTTCCAGATTTAGCTGCTGAAGTGGCGATGGGTCCGATATTAGATTTTGATTTCGATGTGGCGATTTTATTTTCAGATTTACTGTTTCCACTGCAAGCGATGGGTTTTGGATTGCAATATACAGACGATGGTCCTCGGCTTGATATCCATTTAACTCCTGAACTGATGCCTAAACTGACTCCCTTTGATGAAGCTTGGCCTCAGTTACTTTTCCAAAAGCGAGCGCTTGAGTTGACTCGACGAAAACTGCCAATGAATAAATCGTTGATTGGTTTTGTTGGTGGTTTGTGGACACTTTTTGTTTATGCCGTCGAAGGCTCTCATAAAGGAAGTTTAACTTTATCAAAAAAATATCTTCCTCTTTATCCACAATTTTGTAGTTTATTGATGCCCATTTTGAAAAAGAATATTGAACTCCAATTGGAAGGTGGCGCTGAAGTTGTTATGGTTTTTGACACGGCAGCCGGTGAGATTGATCCCCTCTTGTATTCTCAATTTGTGTTACCCCAATTGATTGAACTGGCACAGCTTTTTCCTAAAAAGTTAGGGTATTATTCGAAAGGCACTATGGGTGGTTATTTTCCTAAAGAATTTTTTATGGCTCCTTGGGCTGGCTTGGGTTTTGATCACCGTTGGAATTTGCCTTCGCTTTTGAAGAATTTGAATGGGTATAATAATCCTTTTTTTGCACAAGGTAATTTTGATCAGTCTTTGTTGCATCAGGATCCAAACGATTTTGAAAAAACCTTAAAATTTTACATTCAGCCATTTAAAGACATTCCGCCTGAAGAGCGCTCTCGCTGGGTTTGTGCTTTAGGGCATGGGGTGTTACCTCAAACACCAGAAAAAAATGTCCATAGATTTGTAGAGATTGTTAGAAAGGAATTTTCTTATGGTGGCTAGTTTCAAAGAACTCTATCGTAAGTATGATGTTCCGGCGCCACGATATACAAGCTATCCAACCGTGCCTTTTTGGAGTGAAACCCCAAGCCGCACCGACTGGATTCACCATTTAGAGGCCGCACTGAGCCTATCAGAATCCAGTTGGTCTTTGTATATTCATTTACCTTATTGTGAAACACTGTGCACGTTTTGTGGCTGCAATACCTCTATCACCAAAGATCATGGTAAAGAGGGACCCTATGTGGATTTGATTATCAAAGAATTTGATTTGTATTTGCAGCAAGTCCCGCAGTTAAAGACAAAGCCTTTGAAACAGATTCATTTAGGCGGCGGATCACCAACTTTTTTTTCCTCAACTGTATTGGGGCGCTTAATAGATGAAATTGATAGACGAGTCCTTCGCGACAAAAACCATTTTGAGGGTGCCATAGAAGTGGATCCCCGGCGCACTAAGCGTGACCAACTGGTCGAACTTAAAAAACGGGGCTTCAATCGAATCAGTTTAGGTGTTCAAGATTTTGATCCCGAGGTACAACGATTGGTAAATCGAATTCAGCCTTTTGAACAAACTAAACAGACCACAGATTGGGCTCGCGAACTGGGCTATGATTCTGTAAATTTTGATCTGATTTATGGTCTGGCTAAACAAACGCCTGAATCAATCAAACGTTCTGCAAAATTAACAGTCGACCTTAAACCCGACCGAATTGCCCTCTATAGTTTAGCTATAGTTCCCTGGATTAAACCGCAGCAAAGGCTGTTTAAAGATGAAGATCTTCCTAAAGGAGAAGATAAACGAAAGCTTTATGAAATTGCCCGATCCATTTTAACTCAAAATGGATATGTGGAAATTGGAATGGACCATTTTGCTTTAACCAAAGATGGCCTCTATCAAAAAGCTCAATCTAAAGAATTGCATCGAAATTTTATGGGTTACACGGATCAAAAAACAGATGTTTTGCTTGGACTGGGTGTAAGTAGTATTTCAGAAACACCCGATTCATTTCATCAAAATGAAAAAGTGTTAAATCTATTTGAGCAAAAAATATCCAAAAACGAAATTCCGACTTTGCGAGGTCATGTTTTAACTGAGGAAGACAAGATTCAAAGAAGAAAAATTCTTCAATTTATGACACAATTTGAAATTGAATTGTCAGAGCAGGAAAAAACAGAGGCTGAAGTGTTTTTAGCAGAAATGATTCAGGATCAGCTAGTTGAAATTAAAGGCCTTAGGCTGCGCTTGACAGAATCAGGTAGACCGTTTCTGCGCAATGCTGCGCTATTTTTTGATTGCAGATTAAAAAACTCACAACCCCAAACTCGAATTTTCTCATCCTCTATATGATTCGAATAATTGGAGGCGGCTTTTCGGGTCTTTCCTTAGCTTACCATTTTGTAAAAAGGGGCGTTCCGGTCACAATTGTGGAAAAAAATCGTATTGGTGGTGTGATAGAGTCACGGTTTCAAAATGATATGTTAGTTGAAAGTGCGGCCAATGGATTGTTGGCGTCTAAAAAAATTGAAGAGCTTTTTCAAGATATGGGTGTAAAACCCCTTGAAACAAAATCAGAATCGCGAAAAAAGTTTATATTCAGAGGTCGCATGCGACGGTGGCCTTTGACCTTTTCTGAATCGATTTTTTTTATTATCAATTTGACTCGATCCTTAGTAACAAATCAGTTTCAACCAAAGCCAAAAGAAACTTTAAAAGAATGGGCGTATCGAGTTTTAGGGTACGCGGCGGCCGAATACTTAGTTCAACCCATGGTCAACGGGATATTCGCTCAAACGATCGATCGTTTAAACGCCCAAATGGTTCTTGGCTCTATGAGGTATAAACGCAAACGCGGACACCTAAAGGGATTAATTTCAGCAGTGGGCGGAATGGGCGAAATAATAGCGAAACTTAAAACCTTTCTTTTAAAAAAAGGAGTTCGATTTGAATTTCAAAATGAAAATGAAATCAACTTGAAAAATTTGCAACATAATACTTTTTTAGCCATAGATTTGTTTTCCATCACCAAAATCGTAGAGCACTCAAATAACAGAACAAATTTTCCCCAAAAAAGAACCCTGGGATCGCAATCATTGGTGCGCGCGACTATAAACTTTAAAAACAATGTAAATGAAATTGACGGTTTTGGAGTCCTTTTTCCAAATTTAGAAAAATTTAATGCGCTCGGTGTTCTCGCTAATACAAAAATATTTTCAGACCGCGGCGTCTACAACGAAAGTTGGATTTTTTCGGATTCAACAGCTCAGAATCTCATGAGCTGGTCGGACCAAGAAATAATTCAAAAAATAACAAACGATCGAAAACGCTTATTTGATGGGGATTTTAAAATTAGAAATGTAGTTATACATCGCTGGCCTCAGGTGATTCCTGATTACGGTTTGGAATTAAACCTATTTTTGAGTGAAAACCCATCACTTGTTGAAAAGCTAGCCGGCAATTATTTAGGTGTTTTGGGTCTCACGGGAATTCACGAACGAAATGCAACACTAGTTGAGCGGTTTTTAAATAAAAAAGGTGGCTAATGAAAATAGGAATAATACTTAATAATATTGGTTCACCAGACGCGCCAGACACTGCCTCAGTCCGTGTTTATTTGCAGGAATTTCTGATGGCGGTGATCGAAGTTCCACTCATTTTGAGATTTATATTGGTGTATTTAATAATAACGCCTTTCAGAGCACCTAAATCAGCTGAAAAATATCGTAAGATTTGGACTGATAAAGGATCACCCCTTGTTGTGATCACAAATCATATTGCAATAAAATTGCGCTCACTTCTGCCTATGGCGGTTGAAACTGGGATGCAATTTCAAAATCCTTCTGTAACTTCAGCGATTGCAGCGTTGATAAATCAAAACAATGATTTAGAAAAAATCTATCTCATTCCTATGTTTCCCCAATATTCGGATGCAACTACGGGGGCCAGCATAGCCAAGTTTAAAAAGGATTTTACTGTCTTTAAAAAGACAAACTCAAAAGCGGCCGATGTCGATCTTTTTGCGATGAAGCCCTTTTTTGAGGAAGATTTTTTTATCGACGAACTCGTAAGAAAGATTAGCCCGTTTGATTTAGAAAATTATGATTTGCTGCTGTTTTCTTACCATGGATTACCAAAAGCTTCGATTCTGAAAAACAGTCACTGTAAAATGACTGAACTGTGCTGTGAAACAGGAATGAAGCAAAACTGCTATCGAAGTCAGTGCTACGCCACGACCAAAGCCACAGTGAAAAAATTGAATTTAAAAATAAAAACGATGACTACGTTTCAATCTAGACTCGGCCGTAGTGAATGGATTCGGCCTTATACAGACCAGACCCTTGTGGCCATGGCTCAATCGGGAACAAAAAAGGTTTTAGTTATTTGCCCAGCCTTTACTGTGGATTGCCTGGAAACTCTTGAGGAAATCAAAATTGAAAACAGAGACATATTCCTAAAAAGCGGGGGCCAAACCTTTGACTATGTACCTTGTTTGAATGACGACTCTTCCTGGTGCCAGCGGCTAGCCAGCGTAATCGAAGATGCCAAACATTTTGAAAGACTATAGTCTAGATATTTTATCTAAACATGGCTAACCACGTATCGACCTTTAAGTTTTCCCATTTTAATCCGATCTGAATTGTGTAAAAATAATAGTGTACCTGAGTTTAAACGGAGACTATATGCCAAAATATATTTTGAATTCACTTCTTGCCGGGTTTTTATCCGTCACATTTTCAGTGGTTCCTTTTGCCATGGCAGAAGAAGCTGCGCCCATCAGCATGATAAAGGCGCGAATTAAAGAAACTAAAATCGAAACGGCAAAATCCTTTCAAGAATTGTTTGCACGAATGGCAGAGACAACTCCAGGAGTAAATCCTGTTGCGTTCAGTAACATCGCAAAAATGTTTCAAGACGAAAAATTTCCAAAACCAAAATTTCAAGATTTCAAATACAAAGGCAAAGACGCCATTCGAGTCATAAATCAAGTTGGTGGCCAGCAAGTGGTGATAGAGTATCTTTTCAACGGTGATGAGATATTAAAAATTGATGGCGTTGTTTTCAAAAAAGCCGATACCGACACTTTAGATGCGTTTAATAAAAAAATTCTTTCGATACCTTCATTTGCAAAGCTTTATCAAGATTTCAGAAAAAAAGTGTTTCAAGCCAGTTTAACTCCTACCTATGAGCAATGGGTAAAACTAACGGTATCTCAACGAGCTGACTACTTTATACGCTATCGTGAAGTGCTAGAGGCCGCCTACAAAGTGTACAATACGCCGCGGTTTAAAGTGGTTTCAAATACCAAGTCATTTGATCAATGGGTAAATGAAATGATTCTGGGTGAAGATTCGGATGCAGGAACAGTGCCTAAAACCGGCGGTCCCGCAGAACCATCAGCAGGTGCAGTTGACACGCGAGTCAGAGTCAATCAAGGTGATAAAGCACAACAAGACGCTAAAGCAAAAGAAGATGCTAAAAATTTAGCTACCATAATAGGCTACAATCAGGACACATTTCGCGGTGAAGGCGAAGCCGGTGGTCCAAGCTGTATCGTAGCCGGATATGCCCGAGAATGGAAAGGCGATACCTGTCCATGGAATGGCGGCACGAGCAAGGGCCAGGATGACTTCTATGAAAAAAATCCAATTTCTAAAGAGTGCAAAAAAGATAGTGGCGGACCATTTATAGCGTGTAACCCGATTATTTACGGATTCAATACGGAAGGAAAACCACATTGCATTGATACGTCTATCAAAACAGGAACGACAGATAATTTTAACTATGCCACCCACGGAAATGGTCCTTGTGAAACGAAGTCTCCATTAAAAACCGAAACTGATAAAATGGCTTTTATTAAAGGAATTTTGGAGCGCGGAAAATTTTCTAAAGAAGTCATTGGAACAGTAAAACTAAATGCTGCGGGCGAGCTTGTAACAACGGATCGAAAGCTTTTTGATAAAATAATGTTGGAGCTGAAAAAACCTTTGGATGCGTATATCAAATCCGCAGAAAAGATTTGCGAAGTAGCAACGTCAAAACCAGATAAAACTCCTGATACGTATAAATATAAAGAAGTTAACATGCCACCAAAAGGCGGCAAAAGTCCAAAACAAGACAAAGCCTATCAAAATCAAGCGTGCGATGCTTTGATGAAACGCGCGTTGTCGGTGGGTCAGTTGATACGCCCAGTTGATTTGCCGCCGGTTATTGCATCAGCTTGCGCTGGATGGGGACCAGAAGGAACATTTGAAGAAACGGGTCCTGCTGGTAAAAAAATATGTGGCTGCAAAGATCCAAAGGCTACTTTTGATACAAATAAAAAAGTTTGCTTGTTGGAAAAGCCGCCGGCTCCTCCAACCAAACCTGAAGGTTTTGCCGGAGAAGCTGTCGCGGATTTGCCTCCCCCAACTTCAGTGTCACAGGCTCCGGATTGCAATAGTATGTGGGCTCGATTCACAACTAGCTGTCCGTTCACAGGTGGCGATTATATGGCCATGTTCCTTGGCTTAACGGCATTGAATTGCGTTTGGGGATCAACGGGTCATAAAAGTTTATTTCATATGTGCGAAAGTGGGAACTCAAACTTAACCCCACCCGTGTATGTGGATCCTGTATGTCCTAAACCTACAGGCTGCACTGATCCCACTCCAGTGACTCCAACGCCAGTTGTGATTCCGCCGCGAACGGAAGGAACAACTAATCAAAATGATCCAAGCATAAATCCTAAAGTAATTCCTCCGAGATAACTTTTGGATATTATTCGAGAACCCCGCCAGCGCGATAAGCCGATTACCCCCGAAGATAGATCCACAAACCAGTGGATCTATCAGAGTTTGGGTTTTATGAGTGGCTCACAAAAACGTCGCGGTCGAAAGCTGATTGAATTTCAGATATTGAGTGCCTTAATAGATTCATTGCTTATTTTAGCTGTGAGTTTGTTTGTTTGTTTTTTATATCTCGTTTCCTTAAAAACAGATTTAGTAAAAATATTGCCCCATAAATTATATTTCGCTGAATTGTTTGGCATTATTTTTCTTTGGATCCAGTTTTGTTATCTGGTTGTCTTAAGAGCATTTATTGGCTGCACCTTTGGGGAAAAAGTGTTTGATGTTCGCTTGGGCTTGTTTCAAGAGCGCTATTTGCTTTCCTATCCTTTCAGAGTGATATACCGCACATTTATTATTTATGCTTGCGGCATTGTAGTGCTGCCTTTGCTGTCGTGGGTGTTCAAAAAGGATTTAGCTGGCGAAATGTCCGGTCTAAAAATATCCTCAAATATCTAAAAATCATTTTGTAAAATAGCTGATAACTTCAAAATGTTCAGAATGGGGAAACTGATCAAACAAAGTTACTTTAGCTAATTTGAAGGCTTGCTTTTCCAATTTGGTAGCATCAAAAAGAAAACTTTCTAAATGACAGGATACATACAAAACGGCATTTGCCGGGATAGGAGAGTCAAATAACGATCCGACGCCGCTTCGCGATGGATTTACAAAATACAGGCGGCCATCGGTGCCAAGGTTTACTTGATCTGTGCGCCTAGTAAAATCATTTAGATTTTTAAAAACATCAACTGTTGAATTTATTTTGTACAAAGCGAGATTGTTTTTCAAGGGCACTAAGTTTTTAAAATCATTTTCAATAACGCAAACACGATCCGTTTTTTCAGATAAATAAAGAGTAAAATTTCCGACTCCGCAGCCAAACTCGACGATTTCATTGAATGTTAAATCGGTTAGAAAAGAATCGATAACTCTTATCATTTTTAGATTCAAATCGGGGTTAGTTTGTGTAAATGAACTTATAAGCCCAAATAGCGGAGCGGGTTGCTTTTGAAATTGAGTGATAAACCAGGGCTCAGGAGTTGGATCAGTGAGTTTAAATTCGTTTCCAATGGCTTGAACCCGTTTGCCTTTTTGACCCATTTCAACAATTATCTTATTTTCAAAAAGGTAGTTCAAAATTTTCTGATCAGATAGCACTGTTTTGATATCCAGGTTTGCTAAATCCAACCATAGCCCTTTGATACCATTGAATCCAATTCGAAAACGAAAGGATCCTTTTTGCACAGGCCAGTTCACTTTCGCGACAGTCGCAATCAAATTTGTAAGCTCAGAGTCGTGGAGCGGGCACCATTCAATCGGTAAAAAAACTTTTGACTGATCGTACCACCCCAAGCGACCATCCAGATAGGTAAAATCTGTCCTTATCCGATACTGACTATGAACAGGAAATATAAAATTAAATTCCGCCGCCTGAAACGTACCAGCTTTCATAACTGCTTCGAGGCGATTTAATAATCTGTTTTTTTTATCGTTACTTGCTTTTCAAAATCATACTTACCCAAAGGACAACCGCGACACACATCTAGGTATTGACAGTCAATTGGCCCAAGAGTTTTCACTGTGATTTCCTTATCTAGATCGTTCGCGTATAAGGAAGTTCAATTACAAATTCGGTATTTTTTGATTCCGAATTGTAAAACAATCGACCTTCGTGATTTTCGATAATTGTTTTTGAAAGCGACAATCCAAGACCTGTACCCTGACCTTTATCTTTAGTCGTATAAAATGGTGTCATAATCTTGTTGGCGATTTCGTTTGTCAAGCCGTGTCCAGAATCCCGAATTGTGACATGCAGGTGATCGTTTTCAATTTTATATTCTATTTCAATCCATTTTTCAGTCAGATCTTTAATTGCATCTAAAGAGTTAATAATTAGGTTTAACAAAACTTGAATTAATTGCGTATCGTGCGCTAAAATTTCGACATCGAAAACTGGCTTCACTACTTTTAACTCAATTTCATTCTTTTTTAGGCGTTCCTGGCAAAGATCCAAAGAATCGCTTATGACTCGACTCACCGCTACGTTCGCTTTTTTACCACTTCCATTGTGGGCAAAATAGCGAAGGCCATTAATAATTTTAACAATCCGTTCTATAGTTAAATTAATTTTGTTAATAGAATCAGCTAGTTCTGGATTTAATTGATTTTTTTTCTCTAAATTTCTTTCTAACAAGTTCACTCGCGATACAATAATCGTTAAAGGATTATTAATTTCGTGGGCGATACCCACAGCGACTTCACCAAGAGTTGCCATTTTACTTGCTTGTAAATGTGCACTTTTTTCCTGTTCTAAAGAGCGCGCTTTTTCACGAACCTGGTCTTCTAAAGAAAGATTCATCTCAACTAATGCATCAATAGCACTATTTTTTTTACTAATCTGAATCCACTTTAATAAACGCTTGGCTTGAATAAAAAAATAGGGGAGGAGTAACTTCCAAGAATTTAGAGTGGTTTTTAAACCAGAGGATACTGCCACGCAACCGCTTAAATTGCCCTCAACAAAAAGAGGAATCAAAACTCGCTGACTATTTTTAAGATGAAACGAATAATACGGCTTGGTCTTTGATCGAATTTGTTTTTCAAATTTAAACTGGGAAAGAATTTTTTCACTAGAAACTAATTTTCCTGATTTTAAGGAGTGAACTCTAATTTCATTTTTTCTAGGATTAATTGACCAAAACGAAACGCGAAAACCTGGGAATAATTCTTTACATTCAATTAAAACATCAAGAATTGGATTTGATAAATCAGTCCCAGCTTCTTTGGCATCAAACAACTTAATTAGAAAATTTTGCCACACGTTCATTTTAACTCGATGGTAAGTTTTTTATATTTTAACTGCTTTTTATCAAAACACCAGAAATGAATCCTGGACGACTAGTTTTTCTAGAGCCAGGCAACAATTATTACCGAATATGAATTTGACTAAAACAACTGGCTTTATTTTTACCTACACCATCTTGGCTGTGTAAATCTCGCACGGTAAAACCAATGGTAATATGGGGTTGAAAATCGTTAGGATCAAAGTCCAATGCCGAGCCGCCACGAGTGATGTATACAGATTGAATAGAGCGTCGAAATTCTATTAATTTAGGTGCGTCGACCACAATAAAATAGGTCGAAAGTGTTTTTTGATCCTCTTTTTTTTCACCACGACCAACACAAACTGCCTGAAACGGGATGTCTTGAAGGCGATTTAAATGTGCAAGTTCAGCAATAAGTTTAGCCGGCACTATTTTGGTTATCTGGAGCCATTCAGCAGGAGTAAGAATGGTGATATGAGCTTCACCTCGGCTTTGTAAACTAAGTCTTTCTTGATTTTCTATTTGGGTTTTCAACGGACGCACGGAATCAAAAAATACACCCAAAGACAAATAGGGAATTTTCGCATTTGAATTATCAATAAAATCAATTTTCTTATAAATCGAGCCGTCTAAGGTCATGCTCCCGATTTCTATAATATTCTGCTGAATGATGGCGTTAGGCTTTTTAGACTGGCTTGAACAGCTAGGCAATAAACCAAGTCCTACGAAAAAAAATAAAAGAGAGACTTTAACTAACGCTGGCATTTCATTGACCTTTCTGGCTGTGTTTGATCTATTATTCACATGAAAACAAATTTTTTTGCAATTAGATATCTCTTAAGTTTATTTTTTATCGTATCCATTACCTTTTTCCCATTTCAATCTCAGGTCGCACCAGTTCCGCCTGAAAACAAAGAAGGCATCCGCGAACTTGAATCTGAGTTTTATTCTAACGCGAGACAAATTACGTTTGAAGGGCCAAAGTCAGGCGAAGGGTATTTCAGCGCCGATGGCACTAAAATGATTTTTCAATCAGAGCGAACCCTCGACAATCCCTTTTACCAAATGTTTCTTTTGGATTTAAAATCGGGAAAAATAAATCGATTGTCTCCGGGTAATGGCAAAACCACCTGCGGTTGGATTCATCCTGGACTTAAGAAAGTGATGTGGTCTTCTACCCATTTAGATCCCGAGTGGGAAAAAAAGCGAAAAGAAGAATGGGTCACTCGAAAAAATCCAGTCAAAGGAAAATACACTTGGGCCTTTGACGAACAATACGATATTTTTGAATCTGATCTTTCTGGTGGCCACATCAAACGCCTTACAAAAGAATTGGGCTATGATGCGGAAGGATCGTATTCCCCGGATGGTGAATGGATTGTTTTTGCAAGCAATCGAACAGGCTACACTGAAACTTTAAATGACGAGGAAAAAAAGCTATTTGAAAAGGATCCATCAAGTCAGATGGAAATCTACCTAATGAAATCAGATGGCACAAATGTCAAGCGCCTTACAAATGTTCTAGGCTACGATGGGGGGCCTTTTTTTAGTGCCGATGGCAAGATGATTACTTGGCGACGGTTTGATAAATCTGGGGCCACTGCGGAAATATACACGATGAACATCGATGGTTCTAATCAAAGACAGGTAACCCATTTGAATGCGATGTCGTGGGCGCCGTTTTTTCATCCGTCTGGAAAGTATATTATTTTTGCAACAAGCGTTTTGGGGTTTTCTAATTTTGAACTATTTATGGTTGATACCGAAGGAAAACAAAAACCTATTCGGGTAACTTATGCCGAAGGCTTTGACGGCCTAGCCAGTTTTTCACCTGATGGAAAACAAATGACCTGGACTCACCGAAATGAAAAGGGCGAAAGCCAAATTTATATTTCTAATTGGAACCATGAAAAAGCACTGAGTGCCTTACAATTATCGAATACGGAACCCGCCACTGACTTTAAACTTTCTACGATGGCGTTTTCAAAAGACTCTTCAACATTGGATTTACAAAAAATCGTATCTTATTTGGCTTCAAAACGATTGGCAGGACGGCTGCCTGGTAGCGCAGAAGAAACTATGCTTACAAACGACATTGGTGACTTATTAAAAAAATGGCAATTAACCTCTGGGCGCCCGACCAAAGATGGTTTTATTCAGAGTTTTGATATTGTAACAGGAATCGAGCTTAAAAATAAAAATGAACTCGCACTGAATCAATCCCATTTTGAATTAAATCGTGAATTTAGACCGATATCTTTAAGCAAAAGTGGAATATTTGAAGCCAAGCCATTCGTTTTTGTAGGTTACGGACTGAAGGCATCAGTTACTGAAACTTTGCCCGAGGTCAATGACTATGCCCAACTGGACGTCAAAGACAAATGGGTTATTCTTTTCAAAGACTTTCCAACTCAGGTTTCCAAAGAAATGCGGAATCATTTAATCCCGTTTTCAGGAATTGGGCACAAAATAACCTTAGCTAAAAATATGGGTGCCTACGGAGTGATCGCGATGGACAGTCCAAATTTAATTAATAAGGATAAGATTACAAAAATGCGATTTGACGGAGCACCGACCAGCCTGCCTGCAGTTGAGGTTTCTCTTAAAGTTTTTCTTGATATAATGAGCTTAAATGAAGCACAGTATAGCCAATTAAAAACGGCACTTGAAAAAAACGAACCGTTTGAAAAGATAGAAAATAAAAATCTAAAAATCTCAGCGATCGTTGACTTCGAATTGCAAAAGAAAAAAGCAAAACAAGTAATTGCTAGCATCCAAGTTCCTAGCGCCAAGAGGTCATTAATTATTGGTGCCCACATGGACCACTTAGGTAGGGGAGACGTCGGCAACTCGCTAGCAACCAGCGATGATTTTGATCCTATTCATTATGGTGCTGATGACAATGCTTCTGGGGTTTCGGCTGTTTTAGAAATCGCCCACTATTTCTCGCAATCTCAGAATAGAAAAAAATTAAAGTATAACCTATACTTTGCCCTATGGAGCGCTGAAGAAATGGGAGTTTTAGGTAGCAAAGCATTTATAGAAGACTGGGAAACTCAGACAAAATCTAAATTCAAGGATTCATTTATTGCGTCTTTAAATTTAGATATGGTTGGTCGTTTAAAGGATAAGCTTATGGTCCAGGGTGTGGGCTCATCGAAACATTGGGGCCGACTAGCCGAAACGATAACGCTCAAATCAGGTATGCCGCTGTCCTTGCAAAATGACCCATTTTTACCGACCGATGCTATTTCTTTTTATTTAAGTGAAATTCCGTCTATCAGTTTTTTCACTGGAGTCCATAGTGATTACCATTCACCCCGGGACACTGCTGAAAAAATAAATTATCCTGGCTTGCTGAAAGTAACTAATATAGTTCGCGATTTTGCATCAGAAATTGCTTTCAACGAAACCAGTAGTCTTGTTTATGAAAAGGTCGAGGGCGGTGTACGGGCCCAGGGAACAGAAAGATCATTTAGAATTTATTTGGGAACTATACCAGACTATAGCCAAGATGGCATTCAGGGAGTTCGCTTGTCGGGTGTGTCCAAAAACTCACCCGCTGAAAAAGGGGGATTGCTGGCGAAAGATATCATTGTAGAGTTCAACGGCAAGACTATTGATTCTATTCATGATTATGTATTTAGTCTTCAAGCGGCAGAACCCAATAGGGAAGTGCCTTTAAAGATACGCAGGTCTAATGAAGTGATTACTTTAAAAATCACACCGGTATTAAAATAATTTCAAAATAAATAAAAAAATATTTCTCTTTATTTTTCCGCCAGAGTTCCCTTACACTGATCAGAGGCGCGGTGTGGCCCGTGTTTTAAAAATCAGGAGGATTTTTAAAATGTCTTTAAATAAAAAAATAAGCTTTAGTGGTAGTTATAAAAAAGAGAAAATGAAAGCGGGTGTGCTTTCGGCTTTTATAGTGGTGTGCAGTATTGCCGCACCTGTTAGCTTTAGTCTTTTAATTCAAGCAAAATTTAATCCTATTTTGGCTTTCACTGTTGGCCTCGGCCTAGTGTTTACCTTATTTATTCTGGCGTACATACGATCAGAAATTTTAATTAAACTGGAAGAAAAATACAATCAAGTACGAGCGGGGATGAAAGTTAAAAAAAGGGAATCTGCCTTAATGTACGAAATTTTGCAGGAAAGTCCAAATTTTTTCTACTTAAAAGACACTGTCGACAACAAACGGATGATGATTTCAAAGGAAAAA
>JAYTTH010000356.1:0-4791 GCA_043745515.1 Pseudobdellovibrionaceae bacterium
GGAGCCTGGTAGAAACGCCGAACCATGGACAGAACCTATCATCGGCATATACTGGTTATTACGGGCTGGAAGCTAGTATTCTAGAGTGTTTATTTCAATCTATATTTTAACAGGTTTTTGTTTTGCCAGGGTGCGATAAAATTTCAACGAAGAAGGCGCCTACGATTGAATTTTGTTTTTCCAATCGAATGAAGTTTTACAAATAATTTTTAAATCCTCAAATCGCGGTACCCATTTCAATTCAGCTTTGATTTTTTTCACGTCCGCTAAAACTTTGGCTGGATCGCCTAATCTTCGAGCGATAATTTCAAAAGGAATCTCTCGACCAGAAGCAGATTCCATTGTTTTCAAGGCTTCTAGCACACTGAACCCCGAACCATAGCCACAATTAAATGTCTGCAAATACCGATCTTCGTTCAATAATCTTTCAGCCGCTAAAATGTGCGCATGAGCGATATCTTCCACGTGAATGAAATCACGAACGCCCGTGCCATCTGAGGTGGGATAGTCATTGCCATAAATAGACATAACTTTTTGGCGACCGAGCGCGGTCTCTGTCAAATGGTGAAATAAATGATTCGCTTTTGGGTTTTTTTGCCCCAGCTGATTATCCAGACTCGCCCCAGCGACGTTGAAATAGCGTAAAACTATAGCGCTTAAACCGTGAGCTTCATGAACCCTGCGTACCATTTTTTCACCAAAAACTTTGGATTCACCATAGGGATTAATAGGGAAAAGCTCGTCCTCTTCGGTTACAAAATCTTTCCTAGTGTCGCCGTAAACAGCCGCTGTCGATGAAAAGATAATTTTTTTTACACCTGCTTTAAGCGAATTTTGCAGTAAATTCATCGTACCAAACGAATTGTTTTCAAAATAATCCAGAGGATTTTCTAGGGATTCAGGGACCGATGTTTTGGCAGCAAAGTGCATGACTAAATCGACTTTACCGTCTTTCATAACTCGCGCGGGCAATTCACGATCACGTACGTCGCCCATTACAAATTTGCACTGGGGATGAAGGGATTCTTTATGGCCGGTCGACAGATTGTCGTAAACTATAACGGCATGTCCCCGTTCAATTAATCGATGGGACACAAAGGATCCTATATAGCCTGCTCCGCCTGTTACTAAAACATTCATAGCTGAACCCTACTCTGGGTTGCCTTTAGAATCAAGCCGGGACTAAAGCAACGGCGAAAGCCACTTTTTCAGCAGTCGTTCCTCAATAGGCCGCGATTGAAGATGAACTTTCAATTGATCATCACCAATACGACTGACGTGAAAATAGGTGGCATCAGGATGAAAGAAATAAAAGCCGCTAACGGAACTGGCCGGTCTCATGGCAGCCGATTCAGTCAAACTCACGCCGATGCGCTTTTCAGCATCCATCAGTTCCCAAATCTGAAATTTATGCAAATGATCAGGGCACGATGGGTACCCAGGAGCCGGCCGAATGCCACGATATTTTTCTTTTATAAAATCATCATATGACAGCGTTTCTTCAGTTCCAAAACTAAATAATTTTCGAACTTGATGATGAGTCCACTCGGCCAAAGCTTCTGCCAATCGATCGCCTAAGGCTTTGGTCATAATGGATTGATAATCATCCCCAGTTTGAGCGGCCGCATCGGCCAGGGTTTCGATTTCAGCGCCTGCGGTAACACAAAACGTTCCCATAAAATCGTCCACATTTTCCGATTTGGGAGCGATAAAATCACTGAGGCAATAATGAACACCGTTATTAATTTCACTAGGACGTTGCTGGCGCAAAAAATGAAAATCAAATTCTTTTTCGCCAGATTTGACAAAGATAGATTCGTTTTCACTGGATGCTTTAAACAAACCAATTAAAACTTTAGGCGACACAAGTTTTTGCGAAACTATTTTTTTTAATACAACAGACGCTTCCTCATATAGTTTTTTAGCTTCGCTGCCATATTGGGCACTTTCTAATATTTTTGGGTAGGTTCCTTTTAAACCCCAGGCCCAAAAAAATGGGGACCAATCGATGTACTCAACGACTTCTGATAAATCCGGTTTCAATTCAAAAACGCCCATTTTGGCAGGTTTTTGAACTTGGGCCGCTTCAGATGTCCATTTGAAAGGATTGGCCCTGGCGGTTGCCAAAGGCACCAATGCAGTTTCCGCTTTTCTCGATAAATAGGCTTCGCGAATTTGTTTGTATTCTTCTTTAACCTTGATTCGGTAACTGTCTTTTTGTGAACCCAATAAATGAGAACACGCTTCGACAACTAACGAGGCATCCCCAACATGAATGACGGGTCCTGGGTAATTGGGATCAATTTTAACAGCGGTGTGCACTTTGGACGTCGTAGCGCCGCCAATCAGCAAAGGAACAGAATAGCCAGAATCCCGAAACTGTTGAGCATTGAAAATCATTTCTTCTAAAGACGGCGTAATTAATCCCGACAAACCAATAATGTCTGCATTGTGTTTTTTAGCTTCTTCCATGATTTTTTGAATCGATACCATAACACCTAAATCTATCACTTTATATCCGTTACAACCAAGAACGACACCAACTATGTTTTTGCCAATATCATGTACATCGCCTTTCACTGTCGCAATTACAAAAACAGGCTGATGATGAGAGGTGACTTTTTCAGCATCCATAAATGGCTCTAAATAAGCGACCGCTTTTTTCATTACGCGTGCACTTTTAACAACTTGCGGAAGAAACATTTTTCCTTGGCCAAACAAATCGCCAACGACTTTCATTCCTTCCATCAAGGGCCCTTCAATTACATTCAAAGGCTTTTTATATTTAACCAAAGCATCGGCCGTGTCGGCCGCCACAAAATCATCAATCCCCTTCACAAGCGCGTATTCAATTCTTTTTTCTACCGATAATTGCCGCCAATCGGCGCCTTTAGGATCGCTCTTTTTATCACTCTTTCCAGAATGGGCATCGCTCCAGGCTTGGGCCCATTGGATTAGCTTTTCCGAAGCATCCGGCGACGTGTTTAAAATAACGGATTCACACAAAGCTTTAAGTTCGGGATCAATATTTTCATAGACTTCAAGCATCCCGGCATTCACGATTCCCATATCCAAACCCGAATGGATGGCATGGTACAAAAACACGCTGTGCATGGCTTCGCGCACTTTATTATTTCCGCGAAATGAAAACGACAAATTAGAAATCCCGCCTGAAGTCAGAACACCAGGACAGGTTTTTTTAATCTCTTTAAGTGCTTCAATGAAATCCAAACCAAAACGATTGTGCTCTTCCATTCCGGTCGCCACAGTCAAAACGTTAGGATCAAAAATAATATCTTCCGGGTCAAAATTTAATTCTTCAGTTAATAGTTTATAGGCCCTTTGGCAAATACGCACTTTTTCGGCTAACGTGGCGGCTTGTCCCTGCTCGTCAAACGCCATTACAACAACCGATGCACCTAATTTTTGAATTTGACGAGCCTGTGATAAAAACACGGCTTCGCCTTCCTTCAAAGAAATCGAATTCACAACGCATTTGCCTTGCAGGCATTTAAGCCCAGCTAAGATTACGTCAAACTTAGACGAATCAATCATAATCGGAATTTTTGAAATATCAGGTTCCGACACCACTAAATGTAAAAAATCCGTCATCAATTGTTTTGAATCCAGCATTCCTTCATCAAAGTTCACATCCAAAATATTGGCGCCACTTTCCACTTGCTGACGAGCAATCGTTAACCCGCCGGCTAAGGAATTTTCTTTTATCAATTTCGCAAATTTAGGGGACCCGGTCACATTCGTGCGCTCACCGACCATCAAAAACGATCGCTCGCCCGTTGTAGGCGTTTCCAAAGGTTCTAGACCTGACAAACGAAACCGCACTGGTTTGGCTGTAAAATGATGAGGTTTATCATGCCGAATTCGCGACGCAATCGCCGCAATATGACTTGGGGTCGTTCCGCAGCAGCCTCCAACGATATTGACGTGACCTGCTTTGGACATTTTAGATAATTCAGCGGCTATTGAATCCGGCGTTTCATCATAGCCCGTTGGACTTAAAGGATTAGGTAATCCAGCATTGGGATAGCAACTAATATAACAATCGGCCATTTCAGAAAGTTCCTGAATATAAGGTCGCATATCCGCAGCACCCAAAGCGCAATTAATTCCAACACTTAACGGCCGAGAATGTTTCACACTAAACCAGAATGATTTCAGCGTTTGCCCCGATAACGTTCGCCCCGATAAATCTGTAATCGTCACCGACAACATCAATGGAAACTTTTTTCTATGTTCTTCTTGAAGAGTTTCGATCGCATACAAGCACGCCTTTAAATTCAAAGTATCAAACGTGGTTTCTGGCAATAAAATATCAACACCTTCATCAATAAAAACTTTGGCCTGCTGATAATAGGCAGCCACAAGCTGATCAAAAGTGACCCCTCGAAATTCCGGTTTTTCAACATCAGGTGATAACGAAGCCGTTTTGCTTGTCGGCCCGAGGGCCCCCGCCACATATGTTTTTTTGCCAGTCTTCAGAAAAAAATCATCGCGGGCTTTTTTAGCAATTCGCACGGCCTGCCGATTGATTTCATCTACCCAGGCCTCAAGTTCATAATCAGATTGTGAAATTGAATTACCATTAAAAGTATTGGTCTCGATAATATCAGACCCAGCTTCTAGGTACTGTTTGTGAATTTCATAAATAACTTCAGGCCTAGTAATACATAGAAGATCGTTATTACCTTTTAAATCTTTTTTAGGATTGGGAAACTGCGTTCCTCGATAGTCAGACTCGGTCAGCTTATACTGCTGAATCATGGTACCCAT
>JAYTTH010000357.1:0-17959 GCA_043745515.1 Pseudobdellovibrionaceae bacterium
GCTACGTGATTTTGGAGTTATATCGATAATCTATCAAATAAACATCGCACCAGGAACGTCCTGGAAAGAGCTGATTGAGGTTGCGCAAAGTCTAGAAGAGGGATCAGAGATTGATAGTTTGGCATTGCAACAAAGCCGCGAAATTTCAAAAACCATTGTGTCGGCACTAAAAAAACCGTCAGATTGGAAGGGCTTTGAAGACTACATTGTATATTTCATCGAAGAGTTTGAAACAAATTTGTCGATCGATGATTTTAAAAACAAGGTCGATTTTGCAGCCTTGATGCTTGCGGAAACGCAAGTCAAGTTGTCGAAAGAAATGAAAGACAGTTTGTGTGAGACAGTTTATCAGTACGGAGAAAATGATTTGGCTATTATTGAATGGAACTCTGCAATTGTGATTGAACCCGGTGGTTCGCGTGACATTCCTGATATCTTGGAATTTTCGGTCACCCATTTAATGGAAATGCGCTACTATGACGATTTGTTAGATATCAAACTTGAAAATCTTTACGACGACATCCAGAAAAAACGGAATTCCATTTTATTTTCAAAATATGATCGCCTGTACGAGGAAGCCAGCACTCGGTATATCGAATTTATTGAATTTTTAGAACGAGTGGAAAATTCCTTGAAAGTGGTGGGCGACTTTTACCTTGCCAAAATTTATCGTGGTGCCACCACACAGTTTAGAGTTAAAGATTGGCAAGACAGCGTGACTCGTAAAATGAATATTTTGGCGCAAGTAAGCAATCTTTTGCAAGGCGAAACGAACGTGCGCCGTAGCCATTTGATAGAACTCGTTGTCGTTCTTTTGATCGCGTACGAAATTCTTTCGACTTTTTGGTTGAGGCATTAGATGAACATAGTCTGTCGTGATATTGGATTTTCATTTACCAGTCGTTTGTTGTTTAAAAAAGTTAATTTTGAAGTCAAAGCAAATGATCATGTGTGGATTCACGGTAAAAGCGGAACCGGTAAGTCTTCATTCTTGAAAATCCTCTGTGGCTTATTGTTGCCGCAAAACGGTGATGTTTCTATTGACGGAAATAATTTGAGTTCATTGGCATCCGATGAGTTAAGGGCATTTCGATTACGACGAATCGGGTATTTGCACCAAGAAAATATTTTGGTCGGCCACTGGTCGATACTACAAAACTTGGCCTTAGTTTGCGACTCTGAGGACTCGATTTCTGAATTACTAAATAAATTGGGCCTTTCGGCAATTTCAAAAGACGAACTGGTTCAAAATATAAGTGGTGGTGAAAAACAGCGAGTCAGTTTAGCACGACTATTACTGCAAAAACCAGATTTTGCCTTTATAGACGAGCCAACATCGCATTTGGACGACGAAAACACATCCAATTTAATTGCTCTTATAAAGCAGTATCTTAGCCAATCCACTGTTATCGTAGTGAGCCATGATCAAAGGTTTGGTCAGTCAGGGTTTCGAAAAATTGATTTTAGCGAGATTGCCAAATGAAAAAAGCCCAATGGATAATTGAAACAGAAATAGGTCAAAATCGACGACAGACCGTGGTTTTAATTTTTATTTCGTTGCTCTTGGGAGTGCTTTTTACGATGGCGATCAAAGCGGAAATAAAAATTCAAAGTTTATTTGCCCTTGATCAGTGGGCAGCGGATGTGATTGTTCTTCCTAAAGCTGTTAGCCTGGCTGATTTCAAAGCCGATCTTGCCAAAGGATACGGCCGTGCCTTTCTGCCAGAAGCGATGTTTGATTCTACAGTGGGCTTTGCCGAAGGTAAATTTCCCATGTTGGCTTTGATGCCGGTAGGTGGAAAGGCCTCTCCTAAAGTTATGGTCAAAGGCCAGCGAAACTTAATTCATGATGGGCTGATACCGACAACGGTCCCGATCGAGGCCTGGCATGATCAGAAAGAATCGTCGACGGCAGAATGGGGAAATAAACTCATCTTTGGATTTTTAGCATCGGGTTCAGACCAATATATGAGGAGCCTAAAAGACCTTGTCGACAAAAGAACAGTCGGGCAGGCGTTTTTGATCAAAGATCAAATCAAAGAAGACGGTGAGCGAAAAAATCAATTGGAAACAGCGCTATTGATCTATAGTTCATTGCTTATAATTCTGATAGGCTTCACTTTTTTTTCAACCTACACGTGGATAAAAATTAGAATCATAAATACTTTTTTAGTTTTGGACGAGATGGGATTTTCAAAAAAAGTTAAATTTCAAATCATTTCAGTTCTATTCGTTGGACTTGTCATAGTTCCGTTTTTAATAGGCCTCACAATGGCAATTGGGATTGGTATTTAAACCTGTTCTTATGATTTAGTATTTTTTTAGTTTTTCTCTCAACTTCAAGGAAACCGACATTGGTTTTAAGCGGAATCAATTCGTCGATAGCAATCATTGGCAGGTCGGATTTGCCTCCAAAAACAGTGGGCAAGCCAATTAAAATAAAAAATGAAATTCGAACGAATATTGATTCCATGTGTTCTGAACAGGAAACAGCACGTTTTAGGCCTGGCCTTCTGGATTTAAATCGATTTGAACAGTTAGGCCCTAACTGAATAACAATTTGGGCCTACAGTGCTCGGAACTAATTTACAATAATTTGCATCGTTGAAGGGCAATGGTCAGAAACGTTTTTATAGTAAAAATCAAAATTCAAATAACCAGAGCCATTTTGAGTAGCGCTGCAAACCGGAAACACATTGGGCAGTGCCGTTACGCGCATTGTGCCTCGCACGAAGTATTGGTCAAACTGATTTCGAAACTGAGGGCTTCGAAAAGTAAAGATATTAGACTGATAAGGCACATGGAAATAACCTGTGGAAACGCTGTTTAATCCCTTAAGAATGTATTCAATGTCATCTTGAGGGAGTTTAGTTTCAGTCATAGTGAATGAGTTCATATCACCAACAATTACGACCGGGCGATTTGCTGGAATTTTAGCTAAGTCTTTGGAAATTGCTTGAACTTGTGCCACACGCAGCGCGGTTTGGTCTGGCATCGCTTTCAAATGAACACCTACGATGGTAAATAAACTTCGCTTTGTAGCTTTTTCTGTCACATCCACACGCATAGCTGGTCGCAAATTCGGGTTTCCCCCAGTAGCTTCTTCGATTGTAAAATTATCGTCGTAAGACACTTTGTTAAGGGCGATGGCAGGAGTCGCACACAAAGCAACGTGCTGATGAGTTGGCCCAGGGTGCACATAACTTATACATTGCCATCCTGGTGGCAAGATTTGCGCAAGCGCCTCAATTTTGACGATTTCTTCAAAAACAAAAATGCCGGTATTTTGCAGATAGGTTTCAATCATTTTTTTAACTATGGGAATTCGAAATTCTGGTTTCGGAGCATTGGGATCACCACCAATTCCAAACCACCTCAAATTAAAAGTCGTAATATTTATGCTGGCAGGTTGCGAGAAAGAAAACCATGGAAAAAGAAGTGTAAGGCAGATCAACATCAAAGAACTTTTCATTCGTCCCCCCGGAAGTGAAAAGTAACCTTAAGTGGCTACCTAAACATTCAACCCTATTTGTAAAAATAAAGTCCACAAATCATTTGTCAGGAATCGATTTTGATACAGGCCAGAATAAATAAAAAATCAGTTGAAAGTGGTCTAACTTCCTTGCAATTCTTGGCGTTAAAAAAACTTTTAGCGAAGCAAAACATTGAAAAGTCTATGGATTGAGAATACATCATCTACACCATGAACGCTGAACATATTTTGACTCAAAATTTGAACCCACCGCAAAAAGCAGCTGTAATGCATCAGGCCGGACCCTTGTTGATTTTGGCCGGGGCAGGATCCGGTAAAACTCGAGTGCTGACACATCGAATGGCTTATTTGGTTGCCTGTGGTTTAGCGGCCCCGGATGAAATTCTTTGCATGACATTTACAAATAAAGCGGCGCGGGAAATGGAAAGTCGTATTTTTCAACTTTTATTGTCACTGAATATCCCGGTGCGAGGGCAATTGTGGATATCCACATTTCACAGTTTTTGTGTGCGGGTTTTAAAGCAGCATATAACCTTGTTAGATTACAAACCATATTTCACCATTTATGACAGCTCAGATCAGTTGTCTTTGGTTAAAAAAGTGGTTCAGTCATTGGGTATTAATGACAAATTGTATCCGCCAAAGACGTTTCAATCGCGAATTAGTAATGCGAAAATCAATGGGCAAACTCCAGAATCGATTCAGAAAAATAATCGTAATTTTATGGATCCAAAAACTTTGGAAGTTTATATAGCCTATGAAGCTAATATAAAAAAAGCCAACGCGTTGGATTTTGATGATTTGTTGCTTAAGACCTATGAATTATTTTCGATGTACCCTGATTTACTTTTGGAATACCAGAAAAAATTCAAATTTTTAATGGTTGATGAATATCAGGATACGAATCATATTCAATATTTACTAGTTAAACAGCTGGCCCAATTCCACCGCAATGTGTGTGTGGTTGGCGATGAAGATCAGTCAATATATAGCTGGCGTGGTGCCGATATCCAAAATATTTTGGATTTTGAAAAAGATTTTACAGAGGCTAAAACAGTCAAGTTAGAAGAAAATTATCGATCCAGTCATAATATAGTTCAAGCCGCCACCGCCGTAATTAAAAACAATACTCAGCGAAAGGACAAAACACTTTTTACAAATAATAACCCAGGTGATTTAATCGAAATCCGAGAAGAGCGGACGGAATACGATGAAGCTCGATTTGTTGTAAAAACCTTGCAAAGCTGGATTAATGAAGGCGAAGGTGGCTATAACGACTACGCTATTTTCTATCGAACGAATTCTCAGTCTAGAGTCCTTGAAGAGCAGCTCAGAACATCGTCTATTCCCTATCGAATTGTAGGCGGCGTGCGGTTTTATGATCGCATGGAAATAAAGGATGTTATTTGTTATTTAAAATTGTGCCTCAATCCCCAGGACGATATCGCGGTTAAACGAATCATCAATGTTCCTACGCGGGGAATTGGCAAAACGACAGTTGAAAAAATTGACGAACTTGTGGATAAAGACAAAATTACTTTTTTGGAAGCGGCTCAGAAGGCTATCGAGCAAAGACTTTTTAATGCCGGGACAACTAGCAAACTTCGGCGATTTTTAGATCTGATCGTAGAACTTCGCACTTTGAGTCAGAGCTATCGCTTAGATGAACTCTACCCTTTACTTTTGGAAAAAACTGACTATTTGAAAGCGCTTAAGGCTGAAGCGACAACGGAATCAGAGGCCCGAATTGATAACTTAGAAGAATTAGACAACGCGATCACCCAATTTTTAAAAGAACGGGGTGAGGAGGGGACATTGCAAACCTTCTTAGAAGAAATGGCTCTTGCGTCGGATGCTGATCAGCTGAATCAAGAAATTAATTCTGTGACATTGATGACTTTGCATATTTCTAAAGGACTTGAATACCCATATGTGTTCATCGTAGGCATGGAAGATGGCTTGTTTCCGTCTTTGCGTTTTGAGTCTGATTCCGAAGACGATATGGAAGAAGAGCGTCGATTGGCCTATGTGGGAATGACTCGTGCTAGAAAACGCCTGTGTCTGTCCTATGCAAAGACGCGTAAAATTTGGGGTCAAGATCAGGCGCACCCACCCTCTCGATTTTTGAAAGAAATTCCTCAGGCGCTAGTGCAATTTAAAACGTCTGTTACCAACAGTTTTTATGATCGCTATGCTTCTTCGACTGCTCCTTATTCGGCGATGGGCACTCAGTGCAAACGGCAATCCTATGATGAAAGTGACACTGGCTTTGATGTTCAGGTCCATCCAGATGACGAAGTGTCCAGTCACGGGTCGTTCTCAAAGGGGATGAAAGTAAAGCACCCTACATTTGGGCCGGGCTCTATTTTTGATACGGAAGGCTCCGGAGATATGCTTAAAGTGAGTGTTTTATTCGCAGATAATACAATTAAAAAGTTTGTCGTCAAATACGCCCGCTTAGAGAAAATCAAATAGAGATTGACCCGCTCTGTAACAAAGTTATGATGCTATTAATACGAATCACAGGAGAATTTATGATTAAGGTTACAATTCGTGCACTATTTGTTGCTATGATGATTTTTGGCTTAAACTCGGTGGCTAAAACCGTTGTCAAATCAAAACCCGCGGCAGCGACCACTACAAAAACGAGCACTACGCCCGTTCAAGAATCCTACTTTGCTGATTTTGAATACGAGCTTCAAACTGGGTTAAGTCACGGTGGAATTCAAAGTTTTAAGGCTGGCGGTGAAACCAATACCATTATCGAGGGCGAAGCGTCGATCACGAAAGTAATTAGAAGCAATATTCAAGCGGGTGCCGAGGCTCATTTCTATAATCAAAGCGGTGGCGGTGGATCCAGCTATTTTGAAGTGATGGCAATTGGGATTTATAACTTGGATAACAATTTGAAAGAATCCTTGTATGGCAAAGCTGGCGTGGGAATGTTAAATATCGTTAACGATAAATTTAAAAATGAATCCAAAATTGGTGTTATGGTAGGCGGAGGAAAACGAATTCCTCTTATGGACAAGGTCGCCTATACACCTGAAGGTCGCTTGATCATCGTAGATGGTGGAACTCGATTTCAGATATTGGCATTAAACTTTTCGTTGTTTTACTAAAGTTTTTGAAATTGACCTGGGTTTCCAGTGGTCAAGGATCTTGAGCTTGACAATGGAGTTAAAAGTGAAAAGTCATCAAGTTAGACAGTCATTCATAGATTATTTCAAAAAACAAAATCACACAGCAGTGGCGAGTTCGTCGTTAATACCAGAAGATGATCCCACTTTGCTTTTTGCAAATGCAGGAATGAACCAGTTTAAAAATTTATTTTTAGGTTTGGAAAAGCGAAACTACACGCGCGCCGTTACGTCGCAAAAATGTGTGCGGGCGGGTGGTAAACACAATGATTTGGAAAATGTGGGATTTACGGCTCGTCATCATACATTTTTTGAAATGCTTGGGAATTTTTCGTTTGGCGATTATTTTAAAAAAGACGCTATTCATTTTGCTTGGGAATTTCTAACAAAAGAATTGGGCTTAGACAAAAATAAATTGTACGTCACTGCTTTTGAAACCGATGATGAAGCAGCCGATATCTGGAATAAACAAGAAGGCGTTCCTCGGGATCGAATTTTTCGTTTTGGTGAAAAAGACAATTTTTGGCGAATGGGCGACACGGGTCCGTGCGGGCCGTGTTCGGAAATATTTTATGATCGCGGTGAACAATTTGGAAACGAAAAAGACCCATTTAAAAGTATAGCCAGTGGTGAAGATCGCATAGTCGAAATTTGGAACTTGGTATTTATGCAATTTTTTGAAAAAGCACCTGGAGTCATGGAACCACTTCCAAAACCATCGGTTGATACTGGCTCAGGATTAGAGCGCGTGGTAGCGGTCGTTCAAAATCAGCTCAACAATTACGACACTGATATTTTTGCGCCTATGATCGGGACCGCTATGAAAATAAGCGGCAAAGAGTATATCAACAATCGCGATCTTTTACTTAAAAATGCCGATTTGGCCGAACAAACAGCAGCTTTTCGTGTGTTGGCTGATCATTGCCGTGCCGCCGGATTTTTAATTGCCGATGGCGCGATGCCGGCGAATGAGGGCCGGGGGTATGTTTTACGCCGTATCATGAGACGCGCAATTCGCTATGGTCGAAAACTTTCTGATAAATCGTTGTTGGCTCCCATGGTGGATTCTTTGGTAAGTTCGATGGGTGATACATTTCCAGAATTAAAAGCCAGACGTGAGTACATACTATCTACGATTGTCGATGAAGAATCACGATTCCTTCAGGCGTTGGACACTGGTGCCGAGATATTAGAAAACGAAATAAAAAATTTGAAATCTAAGAATATTAAAAAAATGCCTGGTGAGATTACTTTTAAAATGTACGACACATATGGCTTTCCAGTTGATTTGACTCAATTGATTGCTAAAGAAAAAAACATCGAGGTTGATGAATCTGAATTTGAAGCGTTTTTAAATCAGGCCAAATCAAAATCAAAAGCCAGCTGGAAAGGTAAAAGTATTGATTCGGATCAAGCCCATTTAATCAAGTGGTCCAATGAAGTGGCCCAAAAAACATCAATGACAGTTTTTAGTGGATATGACGAGATCAGTTCTGACGGTGTCAAAGTCATTGCGTTGTCAAACGGTCACAGAGCGGTTGAGAAATTATCGGCAGGTGATTGCGGTTTTGTTATTTTAAATAAAACGCCATTTTATGCCGAAAGCGGCGGACAAGTGGGTGATCAGGGTGCATTGAAAAACGATACTATGGATGTAGGGATCGTAAATACCACTAAACTAAATGATCTTTTTCTTCATGAAGTCTCGGTAAAAAAAGGCACAGTCACCTTGAGTTCAATTTTTAGAGCAATCGGGGAAAAAGACCGGCGCAAAGACATTGCGGCGAACCATTCAGCAACACACTTGATGCACGCAGCACTTCGCAAAGTACTGGGTGAAACGGTGACTCAGGCTGGATCCTTGGTCGATGAGGTACGAACTAGATTTGATTTTACATTTAATCGTCCAGTGACAACCGAAGAAATTTTGAAAATCGAAAATTTGGTAAACGAGCAGATTTTTAAAGCCGAACCGGTGTCGACCCACACTATGAACTACAAAAAAGCAATTGAATTTGGCGCGATGGCTTTGTTTGGTGAAAAATATGGCGACGAAGTGCGTGTGCTTAAAATGGGGGATTTTTCGTGCGAACTATGCGGCGGAACTCATGTCAGTAACACTTCTGAAATTCGATTGTTTAAAATTGTTTCTGAAACAGGTGTCAGCAGTGGTGTTCGTCGAATGGAAGCCCTTACTAATAGGCACGCATTGGACTATTTGAATGTGGTATTGAAAGAAGTTCAACAAGCAAAAGTGTCTGCCTCACTTTTTGAAAAGTGGGATTCTATATTGGGAAAATCTGAATCGACAAATCCCCAATTTGAATTGCCGGCTTGGATAGAAGCAAAAAAAGCAGAGATCAAAGATCTAGAACGTCAAATTAGAAAGCTAAAATCTGGCCAAATCGATATCGATGGCGCGGTGGCAACAGCGCAAAAGACAGCCAAGAATTTTCCTTTCGTAGCCCAAATATTCGCAGTCGATGATCGGGATGCTTTGGCTGAAATTGCTGATAAAATTAAAAATAAATTACAAAACGGTATTGTGATCGTTATTGGCAAAGAAGACGGCGCTTTTCCAATTATTGTGTCAGTAACAAAAGAGCTTTCAAGTCAGGTAAAAGCGGGCGACATTATTAAATCGTTGTCTCAGAAATATGGCGGTAAAGGCGGTGGACGCCCCGATTTTGCCCAAGGCTCGATTGTGCAAGAACCAAATCAAGAGGATTTAAACACACATGTTAAAACTCTATTTTAAAAGGCAAAAATTACTAAGGGGTGTTTGAGCAAGAATAACATTAAAAGACGGTTATTTATTCTACTCAACATAATCTAAATCTTTGTGAAAAGTCTCGTCTATAAAATAGAGCCCTACAAAAGATAGGGTCAACGTAAGCAGGCCAGTCACCAAACCGGCAGTCAAAATGCCGGTGCTTGGTTTTAGAAAGCTAAATAAAAGCGAAATAAGGACCAGCGATCCTCGCACAAAACTGGGAGTCGAAGTCGCCACAGTCGCCCGCAAATTAGTGCCAAATTGCTCGGCTGAAACAGTTACAAACAAAACCCAATAACCGACACAAAGTCCCAGTATAAATGTCAGTAAATAAAATTCGTCGGCATTTAATCCTTCGAGATTAAAAAAAGCAACGACTGCGATTGTTGTCGCAATCAAAAAACCTAGAATGACTTTTTTTCGGCTTTTAAGCCATTGGCTTAATAATCCCGCAAGTAAATCACCAACAATGAGTCCCGCGTAACTAAAAAATACCGATCGACCAGCATCCACGGGCTCCGTGCCGTTTAGAGCTTTTGAAAATTCGGGCGACAAAGTAATTAGTATTCCAACGACAAACCAAAGGGGCGCGCCAATCGCAATTCCATTGGCAAATCTACGCAGTTTGGAACGGCTGGTGAAAAGGGATAAAAAATCCCCTCGACGAACGGACTCCTTTGCATTCATCACTTTTTGAAACAAACCTGATTCTAAAACGCCGACTCGCAAAAGTAACAACATCAGCCCCAGCCCGCCTCCAAAAAAATAAGCGGTCCGCCAATCAAATTTTGAAGCCATCAACCAGGCTAACAGCGCGCCAGATACTCCAATTGTGGAAACAATAGTTGTCCCGTATCCGCGTTTGTCTTTTGGGATCATTTCAGCTACCAAAGTTATCCCGGCGCCTAATTCCCCAGCAAGCCCGATTCCAGCAATAAATCTAAGAAAAGCGTACTGTTCAAAAGTTTGAATCCAGCCATTCAAGATGTTGGCAATTGAATAAAGAAAAATAGATCCAAATAGAACGGACAAGCGGCCTTTGCGATCGCCTAATATTCCAAAAAGAACGCCGCCAATGAGCATGCCTCCCATTTGTAAATTTAACAGTAGCAAACCCTTAGAGGTAATGTCCGCATCGGGCAGTCCTATCGATTTTAAACTGGGGACCCGCACTATGCTAAACAAAATTAAATCGTAAATATCCACAAAATAGCCAAGAGCTGCAATGATTACAGCTAAATAAATTTTATTCATTGGCTTATGATTTTATAGAAACTACATCAATTCAAGCAAAATAGAAATTTTACCCTGAATTTTTTTTTAAAGACTGGTTTCTCTTTGCCTAGTGGCGGATTTAGAGACAATTATCCACTATGAAAAAAATTATTTTGCTAGCTCTGTTGTCTGTGTTTTCCTTAGTGCCCCGAACCCAAGCGATTGTTGTCGACGGCGTTGAAAAAAAGGTGGTTGCGAAACCCAAAGCTAAGCCAAAATCAAATACGGATAAAGCCGTAGATCCATCGTTAGTAAAAAACAAAGATTTTTGGAGCCAAAATACGGCGTCTCCAGTTTTCGTCGTACAGAATATTGCCACAGAAAAAACTCGAGTGTACAAGCGTTGCACTGCGACTCCCGGTTGCCCTCACGAATTGATTTTTGAAACAGACACGTTAGTTGGTCAATCAACGACCGAGCAAAAAGATCCCAAAGTATTTGCGACTCGGCTAGGACATTTTAAAATCACTAACTGGATAAAGTTTTACGAAGATAAAGATAAAAAATTTCCAGCTTGGTACAAATCGGATTATCCTTTGGTCCCAAAAGGAACATCACCTAAAGAGTGGCTTAGCAGTAAGTATTTACCCGAACCGCAAATTAATTCTTTCCGAGGCGCTTACGGCTGGTTTACAGCTCAGTTAGGCCCAAATTCTAATGAACAATCGATTCATGGCACCTATGGCTGGGGTGAAGACAAAGATAGTTTGTTATCTTATTTTCGAAATCCATTTGTTTCATTTATTGATGATCCTATGGCAAAAGGAACGACTCGAATGGAAAATCAAGCGGTCGCTTACATGCGACATTTGGTCGATGTGGGCACTGATGTGTATCGCGTTTATGCTTTAGAAGGCTACGCAGATAATAGCCTGGTTCGATACGTTGCTCAGAAAGATCATAAAATGCCTTGGGACTGGGTTCTAACCCTCAGAGAGGCTCAAAAAGAAAGTGGTACGATTGATAAAGGCGTTCAGACCAAAAAAAATTATATCTATTCTGAAACTTTGGAAGAAGGACGTTTTTATGTTGATCGCTATCCGACTGGCTTAGGTTACTCGACAACATTTTTGGGTCTTGGAGCCGGCTCGGGAACGACCGGAAATACCTATCAAATAAAGCGAAAACAATTTGCAGGTGTTTTTCTTGTGGACGAAGGTCGTTTTGTTGACTACGAACATCCAAAATCAGACTTATTGCCATTGGGTGGTTACTCCCAGTGGGAATTGCCAGCCCAATTAGTAACTAAAGTTCCTTTTACATTGGCACAGCCGTCTCGCTCGGAAAATAGCAGTCAGCGCTAATTGGAATTTTTAGCGGGCTTGTTTTAGTAAATCGTCCTCAGATTTCTTTTGTTGCTGAGCTATGACTCGAATCTCATCAGCTGAATGTATTTTGCCTTTGCCAATTCCTGGGCAGAACGAAACGACATCTTTTTTCCAAGCTTTAGCATTTAAAACTTCGGGCCAGAAAGGCCAGGTCCGGCATTGAACGGGGCGGGCATGATAAACAGAGCACTGTTTATTTTTTAAAAACATACAATCGGGTTTACCTTTTTCTTCACGCAAATGCCAAACGCCACTTTTATTTTCACAATATTTTTCAGTAAAACTTCGAGTCGTTATTTTCAAATATTTAGCAAAACGCTGGCGGTCTTCTAGAGTTAGAAAAACAAAACCATATTCACCGTGTGAAGTGCAGCATTTTCCTGAACCCTGACATTGAAACTGAAGACCATTTTCAATTAATTTTTCATCTATTTTCATTCTGACCTACCGATAAGAAAGGGTTCAAAAAGTGGCCGAACAGTTGTCGGAATGGCCGTTTTAGAAAACGTCGCCTTTTGTACAAATACATGAACAATCGTGGCTTTAAAATAAGTCACTTTTGTAGTGGGATGAAACGCATGGTATTGGGACGAGAAGCTAGTTTGTGACAGATGTCCTAAATTCAAGTCGATACAAAACTGCTGGCCGGCCTTCATGGGGCTCGAATATTCTACGGTGCAGTTTTTTATGGGTATAATCCATTCAGAGTTGGCAAACCAAAAATTCCAATCCGGATTCAATTGAGTTAGCCAGTTTTCATAGACTTGGTGACATAAATTTGAAACATTACCGAAATAGAAAATTCCTGCAGGGTCACAGTCATTGAAGTGGAAATGGGATTTATGAGTGTACGCTTTGGATTGATTCATAATTGGTAAAATACACTACAACGAATTAAATGATAAGGTCCAATAAATACCGCACATTTTGCGGCTGATTTAAACCCATTTATTGTATTGAATATTAATCTATGCTAGCCCTAAAGGCTCTGGAATAAGGAGTACTACCTTGATCTTTGCCTCGCCTGATCTCAAAATCTATAGCCCTCAAGATTTTCCGGCCTATTTGCCCAAATTAAATAGTTTATATGACGATTTGTTTTCCGGCGGTAAAGGATTTAGATCGCAATTGGTTAAATGGACTTCGCAAAGTTTGGCGGTGCCCGTCGAAACTCAAAAATTACTTTCGCAAACGATCGAGTTTATCCACAATGCTTCGTTACTGCATGATGACCTAGTTGACCGTTCGCATTTACGCCGTGGAAAACCGGCGGCTTGGACCAAATACACCCCGGAATATGCCGTTTTGGCTGGAGACTATCTTTTGGCCCGCGTTATGGTTAATTTGTCTAAATATGGAAACATTGATTTAGTTCAGTACACGGCCGAAATGATTTCAGATTTGCTAGAGGGCGAGTGGTTGCAAGATTCCGTGGTTGGTGATTTTTATATTCAGCTAGAACAATTAGATCGCATTCACGAATTAAAAACTGCGTCTTTGTTTAAATGGTGTTTAAAGGCGCCTTTGGTGGCTTCGCGCTATCCAAATACGATGGTGGCTAGTATTCTTGAAGAACTTGGTTCGATCTTGGGGCAACTATTTCAACGTGGTGATGATTTATTGGATTTTGATGTCAGAAATGCTGAAAACAAGGCAATTTTAGGAGATCTGAAATCGAAGTACCTGAATTCTTTCGGAACCTTTGTCTGCCGCGGCAAAACCCGAACAGAAATTGAAAAAATTGTTCAGAGCCAAAGTTTGGTTGAATTTAAACTCAACATTGGTGGCGAAACTATCTTTGATAATTTACTAAAACAGTTTGACGATAAAAATTCTGAAAAAATTCAATTGTATTATCATCTCTTGGAAAATCTAAAGGAACAAATCCAGCCAGGCGAGCTTCAGCTAATAGAATTTTTACGCCCTTTGCCTGATCTACTTTATTGGAGACGGAAATAAATTGGACAAGTTTATCACGGTCAAGAAAGACTCTCCCGATTTTCAAAAATTTTTAGAAAATCGCGATATAAAGGATTTCCGAGCTGTGCCTGTCGAGTCTCAAAATATCAATACTGACAAAGAAATCGTTACTTTCGAAATGAGACCAATTCAAGAATTCGATTCGTTAACGTTTTCCCAAAAATTTATGCCATTGTTAAAACTAAATAAATTTATGTACTTTTTTTTTCCAATTTTTTATGTAGTCGCCGATGTTTGGGCCAAAGATTTTTCTATCGATTCAACAACAATGCTTCTTTCCTGGCTTTCTATAACCGCGCTCTATTTGGCAGTCAGTTTGCGATCTGATTATATTGATCACATGATTGGCTTGGATCGTATTTTAAACCGCACGGCTACTAAACCAGTTAGTCTTGGCTGGATTACCGCGTATCGAGTAAAACGACTTGCCTTCGCTTTTTTTGGCTTTTCGGTACTTCTTGGAATTCCGGTCGTTGTTGCCTTTCCGGTCACGTTGGTCGCGGTTTTAATTTCAACGATAGTCATTGTTTGGGCGGTCCTTCGGCCGAAGCAATCCTTTCGAGATCATTTGCTAGGTGACTTGGGATGGTCGCTCTTAGTGGGGCCTGTATTGAGTTTAGGATTTGAATTGTCTATTCGTGGGGAAGTCCAGCTTCAAACTTTGGCTTTTGGAAGTGTTTGGGCGGCAGTCATTTTTTATCGCCTGCAATTGCAAAATTTTGAAGTCATCGTGGAAGCGTCGGCTGCAAAAATTAAAAATGGGATTACATGGGTTGGCTTTGACAATGGCAAAAAGCTAGTACTTGGGCTTTGGATTTTAAGTTTTATTTTATTTTCTCTTTTTCAACTTACGTATTCACATTGGCTTTATTGGGTTTCAATTCTGATCATTTGTGGTTACTTTACTTTTAAAGCTAGACCTATATTTAAAAATTTAACGACTCCGGTGGGTTCTGAAATGAATTCCTTTATTCGCGAATATCATCAGCTTTACATTTTACTCACGTCGCTCTGGTGTGTGAACTTGGGTTTTTCAATTTTAGTTCAGACACTAAAATGCCTAAATTAAGAATACATATCCTATTTCAAGACTCTGGAATGCAAAAAGAGGCAGATGATTTTTTAAAGGCATTTTATGTGGTTTCATCAGAATTAATTTCCTTTGTACCTGACGATATTAAAACCAAAGAATTGTTTTTTCAGATAGAACTAGCCCTTTCAAAAAATCCTTTCGACTTTTTGCTTATTGAATTTAGTGACCGATTGGAAATGTTCGATGAAATGAAACGGCGTATAGCCATTGATTTTGATGTTGATAAAATTAATTATAGCCGAAAAAATTTTGCTAAAGACCCTTTTTTAAGAGCTGTAGGCAAATCTAGGAATCGCGTATTGGACATTTCTGCTGGGCTGGGCATTGATGCTGTATTTTTGGCCCAAAACGGACATCAAGTAGTGTCTTTAGAGCGAAACCCACTGCTTTTTATACTACTCCAAAGGGCCGCTAGGCGATCCCAGCAATTATTAACTTTTAAATTGGAATTTGTGTTTTCAGATGCAATCAAATACTTAGAAAATAATGTCAGACCTAACGACTATGACTGTATTTATTTTGATCCCATGTTTCCAGGCAAAACTAAAACGGCTTTGCCAAAGCAGGAAATGGTTCTTTTTAGGAAGCTAGTTGGAAACGACGAAGATGCCGAATCTGTTTTACATGCGGCCCTAGCTACTAAAACCAGGGTTGTTGTAAAGCGTCCCATCAAGGCGGCTCCGATTTTGGAAAAAACCAGCAATTCATTTGATTCCAAACTAATCCGGTATGATATCTACGAAGGAAAATAATATGTATATAACAATTGTTGATTTGGCTCTTGTAATGTGGGCTCTCTGGCAGTTTAGCTCGTTGCGATCCAACGTGCCTTATAGAAAAGCCATACTTATAAAATCGATTCCTAAATTTGGTGATTATTTTATACCGTCTATTGGTGTTGGGTTTTTATCAATAGGTTGGCGAAGTGAATTTTTATGCCAAAGTCGTCTTTGGCGATCTCAAGTTTGGGATTTAAGACGGTTTTTATTTAGCAGCGCACAGACTTTGTTTAGTTTTTTTTGGATACTTTTTGGATTTGCCATTTTTTATGAAATGAGCAGTTATTTGTTGGTAGCGGTGGCTCTCTCATGGCTTGGTTTGCATTTTCTTTTATCAAAAAGTTTAGGTCAACGTTCAAAGGCGGTTCAAATTTTTTCGGGATTGTCGTCTTCCCTTTATTTTGCGCTCGTTTTATTTTTTTTAGATCAGGCATTTCGAAACTCCACGATATTGATGCAGTTTTTAATGGACTCAGAAACAGTATTTTTTACTACAATTGATTCCCTAGCAAATATTGCTATTCTTTTAGTACTTGCGACAGCAATTGGTTTTTTTGTGCCTATTCAAGGCTGGTCGCTGGTGCTTTCCTTTGTACTTTTTCTAAACTCTCAGCTTTCTTATTTAGGGTGTGCTTTTGTAATTGTCGGCGAATTTTTGGGCATTGCCCTCTATTTATTTTGGCGCATTAGATTGTGGGATACCTATTATCGAAAACGCGTTTCTATGCTATTTGGTTGGATATTTGTGTATGTCTTCGTGTTTTTGGTAGGAGTTTTTGTCCTGAGACAATTTATGAGTTTTGGAAATATTTTTAACCAACTTTTCGTATTAAAATGGATCTATTTAACTACGGTCATGGTTTTTTTGGTGGGACTGTATTTGACTATTTTAATTTCGGGGCATTTCGCATTTACTCGACAAGAAAAAGATGTGGCGTCTTCGGACTCAAGTTTAGTGCAAGATTTTGAAACAGAAGAATTAGATGATATTTCCATTTTTATTGCGGACCAGTTGCGACTAAGAAAAGACAAGCTCATAGTGTTTAAAAGCGAAATGGAGAGTGACCCACAGAGTAAAAGTAAAATCCCACCCTTTGTCCTTGGTCAGTTTCAGGCAGAAACCACTTTAATTGAGAATGTCTTGAGAGTTTTTTCTAGTCGGTCTTGATTTTGATTTTTATATTGTGGCTGTATGAAGGATCTTTTATCATTTCTGTATGAGTTCTGAAGTTGCCGATCTGCTAGAGCGTATTAAAGAATTAGAGGGCCAGCTTTCTGAAAAAGAAGGCGAATTGTTTGGCTTTCGTAAAACAGTGACTTTGCTAAATACCGAAATTGAAAATTTAATTTCAAAAGTTTCAGTACAACTTCAGTTGGCCAGTCAAATTCAAAAATTTTTGCAGCCGACTTCTATACCATTGATTCAGGGGATTGATTTTAGTACTAAATTTTTGCCGGGATTTAGGCAGGGTGGAAATTATTTTGATATTTTCGAACATCAAGACAAATTCAAAATATCATTTTTGCTTTCTGGTGCGTCCGGCTTTAGCGTTTCGTCGCAAGTTTTGTCAATTTTAATAAAAATGTCTACAATCCGAGAAATTCGAAAGGGCACTGCAAATGACAAAATTTTGGAAATGATTTTTTCTGAACTTTTGCCAATGTTAGGGGAGAAGGACAGCGCTTGCTTGTTTTTGGGAACGATAGACAAACGAAGCTACGAGTTTACCTATTCGCGGTCTGGGCAATTTTATGCCTACCATCAAATTAATGGTCGCGAAACGCTTGCGGACCTTGTGGAAACTCAACCTATTCTTACCAGTAAGTTTAATTCTGCGTTCCATTCTCGTGGAATTACTCTAGGTCAATTCGATCGGATCGTGGTTCTAACCCAAGGGATTGTAGACAATAGGAATCGCGACGATGTTCCCTGGACTGAAAGTGCACTAAAAGAGTCTATTCGCATGGCTCCCAAAAAAGGAGCCCATGACTTGAGAAACGAAATTCTGTTTCAAAATGAAAAATATCTTCAAGGATCTGAAATGGAATGCGACGTTACGGTCTTAGTCACAGAGGTCAAGGATCCCGTGATTAAACT
>JAYTTH010000358.1:0-4733 GCA_043745515.1 Pseudobdellovibrionaceae bacterium
CTTCAAAAAGAAAAGAGCCTGAAATAATCAAATTCCAATGGCCACTATTTAATAGACATAGTAAGCAGATGCTCCGCAATTTTTTCCGAAACTGTCGAGTCATAAAAGCCCAGGTAAACATATTCGGGCTGTGATAATTAGGTAATAGTTTATTTACAGTCAGCAAGTGCTGTTGCAATTACTGTAATTTCCGTGGCCGTTTCAATTCTAGTCGGCGCGCCTTCTCTTTTAACGACAAGTGAATTGCCATCAACAAATTGAAACGTCACATTCTTAAGATCTAGCACTCCATTTGGACATTGAGCTTCTGCGCTATTTCCTAGAAGGGCCGATGCATTTCGTACAACTATATCAATTCTTGATCCAAAGAGTCGACTATCAACAGAGATAACTTTCAGCTCTGCAAACGATACGCTGCTAATAGCAAGAACGAACAACGGTAGTAAAGCTTTCATATTTATTCCTTTTTTAAAATGGTTTAAAGACGCGAAAAATTATCGCTACTTACAAGTAAATTTGGTTAATCCCGAATATTTCTCCTCCAGGCTTAAACTAAGAATCTCGAGTGGACGGCTCGTGGTAGATTCAATTGTTCCGGTGGCCTTTATCCCGTTCACGAATCCAAAACATTCATCATAATTGCAAATCAGATCCGCAACTCGATACGGGCCATAGGCTTTGACATGGTATAGAAAGGCCTGCGCGCCATCTTTCAGAGGCTCGATTTCTGCAGCTGTCCACTTGGATTCCTCAGTGGGTGTGCATTTAATTTCCTGTGCGTTGATTGCTGACGCCAACACCATATAAAGTGATACCAGTTGAAAAGTTTTCATATTAAAACTCCTTAAGTTTTTAAAATTTAATAACCTCGCTTTCTTCTACCTTAGTGTTGGAACCGAATTCAAGAAATCGGTAGCGATTTTGTTGACCTGAGGTCAACACCCTCGAAAAATTTGATTGAAGCGCTAATTTATTTGTGGCACAAAACTCTAGATTTGAGTTCGCAATGTTTTTATATTTACAGGCGGGATCCTATTATGTGGAGTTGTTATTCACTTATAAAATTGTCATTGTTGTCGTTTATCGTGGCGAGCACCAGTTATGCAAAAGTGGAAGTAGGAATCCATGCCACTGTCGTCCTGAATGACCTCGCAAAACTCGGTATTAAAAAAGTGGGTGAGTTAGATCTGGCTCAGCTTCAAAAAGATGCCGACGAGGTGCAGTGGGAATTCAGCGTGTATAGACCCCCACAAGAAGTCGCTGGATCTAGGCGGTCGGCATTCTATGTGCCTGATGAGAGAAAAGTAATCGTGTCTATAACTGGATCGCCGGTTTCGGCTGAAAGTTTAGAGTTGCTAGAGCTGCACGAAACCTTAGGGGTACTTGGTTATCGGGATCATACTTATGCCCAAAGCTCGGCACTAAATATTTTACGTAAGGCACCAAGCTCGTCGCTGCGCAAAAATTTGGTTGATACATATGGAAAGACCATTTTCAGTAAAGAAAACTTAATGGTAGCTGGGGGTTCAAGCGTCGGTGGTGGTGGGGACATAACCGCAATTATTATTAAAAATAGAGTCATTGATGAGGTTATGACAAGTAACATTACTGTCGATCCTGATTTTTACGTGCAATATCCTGAGATCAATTTTGAGCCGTTTTTAGATGTCACGAATCAATTCGTTGGGATTCAGTATGAATTTAAGTTAAAAGATTCTAACGAAGATGATCATTCGTTTCGAGGTTCGATGGCCGGGAATAGCTATCAAGAACTCTTTACGGTCTATTTCCCTGCATTGAAATGGGAAAGTACTAAAAATCAAAAACAAATTGTCTCCGAAATTAAAACAAAGCTCCTAGGGCTATTCCCAACGTATTCCGAGTCTCCAAAATCTCAAATTATTCCTGAGGGCTGTCGACACGGCATGAAAGTAGTTTATCCAAAAACTGAAGATAGTGGAATAAGAATCATTCAATCTCTTCGTTCAAGCGTAATGTTAGGGTGCTTAAACCGCAGTATGATCGTGAGTGGCTTGACTGTTAAGTCTCCGAGTTGGTAAAACGTGAAAGTTCATTCTATTTTGAAAAAGTACCTAGCAAAAAAGCAAAAATACTCAACAGGGTTTTCAATTCGCTCCTTGGCCAGAAGATTAGATGTTTCGCCATCATTCCTGAGTCGCGTTTTTTCGGGGCTGAAGCCCCTTCCATTTTCTCTGCTGGTAGAGCTGAGAAGCATTCTCGAGATTGAAGCCGAGGTCTTTGAGTTATTAAAAGACAAATATGTTGAAAACCAGCCATATAAATCTCTGGCAGGTAGTACGGATCTCGAATCCCAACTTCACTCGTGGGATCTTGCGGAAAAATCGTCGTTCTCAGTTTTAAAGCAATGGTTTTACCTCCCCATTCTGGAGTGCACAACCTTACAAAATTACGATGGCACCCTTCAAATGATTGCACGTCGTCTTGGGATTTCCGAATTTGCTGTGCAAATCGCTGTAAAGGAAATGATTGCTTTAGGTCTAATGAAAGAAAAGAGCGGGAATTACTACAAGGCCAAGAAAAAATTGCGATGGGGATCGTCAAAGACGTTAAATGAAGTACGGTCCTTCCATCATCAAATGATGACCAAGGCGCAGGAGGAACTAAGAACACGTACTTCAGATGACGATTTTTCAAAGAGACTTGTCACGGGGATTACTATAACGGCCTCCTCGAAGCAAATTGCTAATGCAAAGAAGCGCCTATCTGAAGCTATTCACGAAATAGCAAACAACTTAGTAGGCGAGGATGGCGATGAAGTGTACCATCTGGCAGCCCAGCTTTTTCCATTGACGAAGTAAAAGCTGTACCTTGAATCTATTGCGCTCAGTGGGCGAGTTAGTTAGCAAAACCTAGTAACTAAAATGCGTTTAAATTCATCTAGGCTGAACTTTACTGCCGAGGCTAACGCGAAATAACGGCCTTTCGCTGGGCATAGCCGATCTTATTAATAAGTGCCAATCCAACGGTTATTTCTTTTGCCCAAAGCTTTTCGGAAAGTATCTATTTTGTAGGCCTGAGTTCAGCTATTTGTCCTTCGATGGGTTGGCGAGCCTCAACATTATTTGGGTATGTGAAGAAGGGGTTGGCGGACGAGTTGAGTGCTGGAAGTACTTCCGGCAATGGCAATGTCGCGCCCGTGGCCTGTTCTAGAAATTCTACATCGTTTTCGTATTTCAAAACCAGCCTTGGCATCCTGTCCTTTGCCACCGGCGAAGGTATTAAATGCCGTCAGTATGAAAGCGAAAACTGTCATTACCGATAAATATTTCGACAATTTCATGTTCCATTCTCCGGTTGAGATCGAGTTGAGCGTATAGGGAAGATAAGAGAGCATTCGCGTAGCCACTTTGTTTCGGATTAGACGCGAACTTCTGATTCGCCTGTTATTCATTCCCTAATTGGTCACTTTGTCTAGATCTCTACAGGGGAATATAAAAAAATAATAAGTTACAATTGCAGGGAGATGGCTCGACTTTATATTGTTAGAAAATCATTTTATCTTGCTTTACTGGTTAGCTTTTTGCTCATTCAGACCGCATCGGCTGGTCAATGTTCTGATTTTTATTCACCGTCCTTCCGAATGCTCGCCAGTAGCGCTAATATTTATGGGACTGATTTTTCCTATCGAAAATTGACTGCCTCAAAATCAAATTTTAGATTGAGCGACATTCCGGAGTTAAAAGATAAATTGCTTGTGCAAATTACAACCTCTGGACATATTCGGCTAATTTATAATTCGATCCGATTTGACACATCTGGCCGCCCTGCCAATTTGAATTTATTTTTTCCGATGCGTACGAATGTTAAAAATATCAGTTCACTGGAAGATGGAGTCGTTTTTATTATTAACGATCCACCAATCGACCTTCAATCACGCATTGATCGATTGATCAAAGAGTACCCCGGTCATGCAGCCTATACCTGCGCTACGGGAGCGTGTCGTGCGTTTATAAGCTTGACGGATAACGAATTTATTAAACGAAAGTATCTGGCTCCTACGACAGTTTTGGAAAAACTTCTGTGGCACTCTTTCGAGCATCAAAATGTAAGTGTTTTATCTATTGGAGAAGATCTCAATGATGTTGTTAGGATGGCTCAAAACAAGATGGCTTACTGGCGAACAAACGGTGTTTTAGGTGGCGCTAGCGAACTAGCTATTGCTGGAGTCAGCATTTTTGGCCTCTATGCAGTTTTTCCATTGCTCAAGATAAAGTAGAATTTCGCTAAATTTAAAAGTAAGACAGAAACCAATACCATTTTAGGGTAGCATCTGAAGGGCGGAAACAATAGAAAAAAGTCCCTTATTTTAATGGAATAAAGCTCGATATGTTTTTGAATCACATCGATTGCTGAAGGTGTAATTTGCGCCCTATCTCACTCTTGAGGCTTTTCAAAGCCACAGCCAACAAAAGCCAAAAACTTCATAACCAAAAACCCAAATTCAAAAAAAAAGTAAAAAAGCTTTACCCATTGGCCTAGTCGAGGTCCTGTTTCACAAAATTAATCGTCAAAAAATCTCGGATCCCTTCGTTAAAAATCGACGGTTTTAGTCTTTTTACCCACGGTGGCAAAGTTCTAGAATTAGTCATCAAAATTAAAACAAAATACTCTGAAACTAACTATTCACAGGTGTTCCACGGCATTTCCAAAGCCGGGAAAGCCAACGTTTGGAATCAGTTAGGAGACAAACA
>JAYTTH010000359.1:0-4723 GCA_043745515.1 Pseudobdellovibrionaceae bacterium
TTTTTCAAATGAAACGAAGTTGGTAAAGAAACTTTTTGTCCGACACCCGGGCCCAATCCATTTGGGTCAAGCAAATGCAAAGTACTATTATTATGCACGTAATAGCTGTTATTCAATACTTTGAAGGATTCTGATCCCGCACTCGAAGTTAACGTGTTAAAAAATACATTCGAGCTGGCCGGTGCTGTAAAAATCCCTCCAGTTACGAGAAACTCCCTATACACAGTTACATCGCCCGTCGAAGTCATGTCGTTGTATAGGCCCCCAGACATTTTTAAATAACAGGCGTTATCGGCAGGAGTGCCAATAATTAAACTATGTGAATTATGATAGAATAATTTGTCTTTCATGTAGAAAGATCGCAACGTTGTGTTCAATCCTAGTCTTGGAGCACAATTCGAAGAACTCACAGCTGCTGCTAAGGGGCTATCGCATAGGTTATCAATCATTACCCTAATGGTCGAGCTTGGTGGGGCGGAACCACCGGAACACCCAACTTTTAAAGTTGAATTGCCGCACCAATTTAATTGGTTGTTAAAATCATTGTCAACAAGACCGGCCCACGAATAGGGAAATACGATGGCTAAACTCAATGGAATCGGCGCCGAAGTGAGTCCATTTTCATCTGTGAAACTCAGTGAAATAGCGAATATTCCAGAGGTGTTTTCTAAAGGAGTGATCACCAATTGACGACTGAAATTATCGACCGATATTTGACTTCCTAGTCCCCCAGAATCTATGACAGCCGCGGTGAACGGGCCCGCTGAATCAGGATCTAAAATTATACTGCTGTAACTTATATTTGAAGTTGGAGGTGTTGCTCCAAAATCAGAATTTACAAATAATTTATTCGCATCCGATTGAAGCGCTGGAGGTGCCTTTGTTCGAAAAACCAAAGTTTTATTTAAACTGAAAGCGTTTGATGAGTCTTTTGCTTCGACACTCAAAAGATAGTATTCAGAATTGGTCATTGTTGGGCAAAAAGAGCCAATGCTTTTTGAAAGGTTTAGGGCTGAAATATCATCAAACTGGCAGACATCCGTGTAAGTCGAACCACCCATACCACCAATTATTTTTTTGATTTTGACATTGTATTTGACGGCGCCAGTGCTTGCAGTCCACGCCATGTTTATGTTGCCTGTTGTCACCTTTAAAAGGTTAGAATAGCTGCTGGCAGTGGTAGAGACTCCGGTGATCGCGAATTCGCCAAGAACTATTTTGTTAACTTGAAATGGACTAGTTGTCGCCTGATTGGACGCAATGTCTTTGTGCGAGCTTGAAAAACGAAAGTCAGTTTGGGACATGCTATGAATTGAATAGTTGAGAGTCCATGCACCACTTAGGCAGGTGATTGTATCTGTTGATCCCGATGTGGATTCACTGACTTGCACATCTGAACCCTTTTCTGAACATGTTCCTGATACAGCAATTGTTGTTGCACTACCGGAAATTGTTACTGGAGCCGACAAAGTTAAAGTCGGTAAAATTGTGTCTTTCAGAATTTTAATTTCCTTAGTAGCGATTATATTTTTGGAATCGTCCAGTGAAACAACTTTAATAAGATTTACACCCTCGATAAAATCACTTGGAGAAACAGATTTAGAGAAAGCTAAATTTTCACACCTAAACGTTTGAGTGCTCGCAGCAGTCAACTGTAGATTTATGTTGGACTCACAAACTCCTTTCAAAAGAACTGCCGAATTTGCGTTGGATGCGTTGATCGTTAGTGTGCTAGACCCTAAAGTCAGAGAGTCCTTTGATGAACTAAGGCCACCAAAGCCCAATTCTGGCGACAACTTTGTGCACCCAAAGTTAAAACAAATCAAAAGAATTAAGAGAATAAAATTAAGCGTGTTGAACATAATTATACTAGACGTTAATCTAGTGGTATTTAATCGGAATAAGGTCTTCTTAACTTTAGACTTAAGCCGCCAATTTGTGGGTGGATTTCATTTTGAAACAGAGTTCAATCTAGGATCGGGATATCACTAAATTCGATAACATTATTCTATCTATTTTCCCATTTTGAGACGTTGGGTATTCGTCTACAAGAAACACCTGTTTGGGAATAAACTCCGGATCATTTGTTTTAATAAGCAGGTCATAAATGGCAGTTTCAGATACAGATTTTTGATCCGTCACGAAAGTTAATTTCGTTTTAGCATTTCGTATTGATTCGTCAAATACAGGGACTACGAAGCCACGAATACCATGGCTTTCCAGTTCAATTTCAATTTCTTGAGGTTCGAATCGGCGCCCATTAATTTTAATCTGTAAGTCTGATCGACCTATTATATATATTCTTGAATCCACAATTTCAACCAAATCACCAGTATTGTACCAATCGTCCTTACTCGTAGATTGAACACTAGGGGTAAAGTAGCCGCTAAAGACTTGAGGGCCCCGCAGCGATAACTCACCCTTTGGACTGATTTGGATTTCATGATTGGGATAGATCGGTCCAATAGGAACAAAATTCCCTGTATCTTCGACCTTATTGAATTCGTGATATGAAATACTTATGGTCACCTCTGCGGGGCCATAGAGATTGTAGATTTTTGAATTTGGAAAAGCTTTGCCCCAGTTTAAACAAAGAGTTCGCTTAAGCTTTTCACCCAAAAAGAAAGTCTTTTCAATATTAAACACTGGTGTCTTTCCTGAGACTGATAAAATAAGTTCGGCCTGAGTAGGGGTCAGGCTAGTCCACACAGACCTTGAAGCTAAGGCCTTAAAAATAGAATCCAAATGGCGAAGGCTAACACTAGGAACCGGCAAAAAGCTGCTTTTATTTTGAAGTACTAAAATCAGATCTAAGAGATAAGGATCAAAAGAGATTTCAAAATTTTGAAGCAAAGTAAAGGGCAAAGGATTTTTAATTTTATCGGAAATATTGCTAACGTAGGCATCAAAATTCCGATAGCTGATTGGAATCAATTTCGGAGTCCCAGTCGTTCCAGAGGTCGAAATTATATAGGCTATTCGATCTGGCTTTAGAGAGACAGGGATGAAGTTAGTTTTATTTTGAAGCAAATCTGCAATTAATATCAATGAACTAGAGTGCTTCAATTCCAGCATTTGTGAATGGCAAACAATATAGTTTGGTTTCGAAGTATTCGCGATAGTTTCAATATTTTTAGATTTTGGTTGTACAGGGATAAAACAGTGGCCCTTTAAAAGACAAAAGAGAATTAGTAAAAATGATTCGTAGGATTTTTCTAACAAAATCATAATTCTCAACTCACTTTGGTTCGAAAATGCAAAATCCAAGCGTCCCAAGTCGTCTATTAAATCAGAATAAGTCTTTGAAGTTAGACCGCCAGTAGAGGGGTCAAACCATTCATAGAAAGTGCTAGCGGGTCGAGCCACTTGAATAGATTTCCACAATCGATAAATATTATTTTGCCACATACAGTTTTAAAAATATAAGATAACAGCAGCCAGCTCAACCGTCTTCCGTGAGGTCCAGATTGAAAAATACAATGCTAGCGGTCATACTGATCATTTCCGGGCTATTGATAAACTTTTTTGCTCATGGTGCCGCGGCAGAGGTTTCAAAAGTTAAGCAATGCCCTGATTGGGATGCAAAAAACACTAAAAACACGTGGCAGATCGAAAATGAAGCCTTGTCCTGTCGGGCCGACTGCACTAAAAAACAAGATTGCACCTCGTCTCTGGATCCGTGCGGTCGTATTCTGGTCTATCAAAAGGCTTATTCTGATCAAATTAAGCTGTTCTTGAAACAAAGTCCCAATTATGAATGTAGCGTTCGATTTGATTTTGGAGCGAATCTAAGTTTGGATTGTAGAAATAGTAAGTGTGAAACTGGTTTTGGAATGTGCGAACAAGAGCGAAAAAAACTGAATGAATACACGACTACTCATATATCAACAAAGTGTTCTACAGACGCAGATTGTACATTTTTTCTTTCTCCAGAGGAAACGTGTGCTCGAAGGTTGCCCTCTTCAACTGCGAGCGATTTTCAGAATCACCAATTAAATATAAGCTATTTAAGACAGGCAGTTTTACGTTCATGCAAAATGAAAAATCTTCAAGAATGTGATTCCACTGAAAAATCGTATTGTTTGTTAAATCAATGCACAGTGTTGCCCGAAAAACCGAAATACAAAAATTTTTTAAATCTTGAAGGGCCAAAATTTGTTCCAAACTATCAATCCAATACCATTCCGTTAAAAATGCCTCCTTTAAGTCAATCAAAGTGCAACTCGGACCAAGAGTGTTCGGAAATATTAGGTATTTGCAGTCAATATATTTTAACGGTGAACAAAAAATTCTCGGTTGTGTTTAAGTCAGAAATGGAAAAAAAGGAAAAGTCGTTCGCTTGCGCAAACACGCCTAAAATCCAAATTCCAAAAAGTAAATGCGTTAAAAAGTTTTGCTCATTTGTGAATTAAAAAATTTTTTAGAAAAATCCCTAAACGTAAAGGTATTCTGCGAGTCTCTAAAATTCTCGGGCAATTTGTGAAAAGGTAAACTTGGGTTCAAATGATGGACTTCGTGAAAATTAATATTGATCGGAAATAGAAGCTCTTGAAACCAAAAATTCCTAAATACAATATTATAAGCTCTGAAGTTTTGATTGTGGTCAGACGCCAGATGCTGAAACGAGTTACTACCTAGTTCATAATATAGTTTACAATCCGAATATTTCATGATTTGATTTTCTCATGAAGATTGATGGTAGAACTTTAGATCACGCGGCACT
>JAYTTH010000360.1:0-4716 GCA_043745515.1 Pseudobdellovibrionaceae bacterium
GCGACGGTTCTGTTTCTAAACAAAGAGCCATCCGTTACATGCAGGATCTGGCCGCCACATGGGGTCAGCCCGAGACTCAAGACCTCTTTAAAAATGAACGACTGCAAGCGGCTCGATTACGAAAGGTGTTTGAATATGACAATAAGGCGGCTGCAATCGAAGAAATTCGATTAATGTCTAACGAGGCTGCCTCTAAAAACCTGTTCGAATCCTTAGTTCGTGATTTTATCGAGGCTCAAGACGTGGCCGGCTTTTCTTTAAAACTGAGTATTGGTGAAATCGGACTGAAATCGATAGAAAATAAACGTTCCAATGCCGTACCAAAAAAAGAGATGTTTATCGAAAAATTTCCGGACTGGGCGCCGATTTTAGAAAACCCTGATACAGAAATTCCCAAGCTGTTTCAGCAACAGAAATGGCAAATGATCGGAAATCTGATCGATGCCAATGTCGATGCTGAAATTAATCTGCTATTGGCTCAAAGCCTATTCGATGCACCTGCGACAGGAATCAAACATGAAATGCAGCTATTGCTTATTGAAAGCGGCGGCAAAGAGGTTCTCGAGCATTTGGTTAAAAACGTATTCACACAACCGTATTCGCAAGGAATGGGCGCTCTAGTAGAGCGAGTTATTTTGAATTCCTCAGAACTTCTTTTGGATCAACTCGCTAGAAATCTTTTCACAAAGGTACACTCTAAAGATATGAAGGCGCAACTGCGGCTGCTGATTGAAAAAGGCAAATCCGATGTGCATTTAACCGTGTCGGGCGAAGTTTTCTCTAAATTTTATACTGAAGATATGATGGACGTTATGATGTTTTTAATTGAGCGTGGAAGTGTTGGGGCCCTTTCGAATTTAGCGCAATTTAGCTTTTCTCGCATGCACACTGAACATATGGTCGATGCTATGGAGATGATACTTCGGCGAGCCGATTACAGTACCGCCATTAACATGTCACGCGCTTATGTATTTGCCACTAAACAACACCTGAACGACGAACGTTTAAAAATATTGTATACTGCCTCTGAAATAATGAAAAATAGCGATCGCCGAGAGTATTTAAATTGGAAGTTAGGACCTGTCGGGCCAAAAGCGCCTTCTTTGTTAGAAGCAGACTTTGTGGATCCAACGCCTTCGGTTATTCCAGTGAAGGTCGCGGTCGAAGCCAAGGCACTGGCACCCGTTACAGCAACGGAAAAACCTTATAATATGGTAGCGGACCCTGCTACCATGCCGGTTCCAATTTCAATTTTTCTCAAGCCAAATGATAAAATTCAAATTGGATCTTTAGTTTACAATGTTGTTTCTTATGTCGAAGAAGGAAAACGTGGGAAGGTTTTTAAAGTTCAAAATGCACAGGGCGCTTTTTTCGCCTTGAAAGTCGCTAAGAAATTGAATCAAGATACGATAGATTCGTTTGCGAAAGAAAAGAAAAAAGAATTGTTGTGGAAGCAGATTCAGATTTCCCATTCTCAAATTCTACATGAAGAGAAGGACTATCTCTTAAAAACATGGGTGGAAGGAACTCGCGGAGATGTAATTGTAAAGAAAGTGCAAGAGGGCGATTCCTCGGCACAAAATGCTATGCGATCGTTATTGGATTTAGTGGCCCGTTTGCAAGCCCAAGGCGTATATATCGGCGACTTTCGCCCCCACAATTTAATTTGGACGGGAATAGACTGGGTGATATTCGATAGCGGCCATGTAAAGGTAGGCCTAACCACAGCCATATCCGAAGAAAAATGGACAGCCGTAAAAGACGGTGAGTTAAAATTTGAAAGGCGCTGGAACCATCCAGTACCAAGATCAAATACGCTGTGTCAGAAATTTTATAAATTCAACGGTTAAAACGTAAAGCAAAAAACAAAGAAAAATACACCCAGAGATCGGTGTATTTCCGAAATCTATTAAACTTATGAAGTGATAAAAGTCTTTCACTGGAACCACGATTATGTCTTCAAAACTTTTAGTGCTATTGCAAATCAAAGCTACAAGAACTAGTAGTCTCAACCCCCGTTCAGTTAATATTAATTATTTCGAGATAACGAATATCACAGAGTATTTTATGAACCCTAAACCTAGCCTTTCGGTGTGTTAAAGAGTCCATGAATTCGACCGATACTATGAAGAATGAAGTCGTCGGTATTATTTGTTTGTTCGATATTTTTTTTCATCCTGAGCTCGGTGAGTTTTGCTGGAGACTATCGTTTTTCTTCAAAACTAAATTTTGAGTATGAGGACGGATTCTTCCCCGGTATTTTGGATCAATATGTGTTGAAAGAAGATGCGTCGGTTCGGCTCCTGATTGGGTATTTTGAAAATAGAGATTTCCAAACTGAGCTCTGCGGCCTATCTGATGTCGAAATTAAAGACCAATTCGCCGCAAAAAAACGGGAGTTGGACTTTTCTGGTATTCCGGAAAATCGCAAACTCAGTGACTATTCGGTAAACCGCGAAGGCGCCGAGATTTTTATTTTTTTAAAGTATGAAATTAAATCCGATAAAGGTGCTTCTTTTGAAATCAACTCATTCAGAGTTCGTGAAAAAGAAGCGATTGCTGCGACTCTTTACTATGATCAAAATTCAACGTCAGATGGATCTCGCGAGTTTCATCGCATGATGAACAGGATCACATTTAGCGACTCACAAGAAACGGCCGGATTAGATGATATAAAAAATTCTCGTAACCGAGATTACAGATCTGTCGCGTCGCTTTTTGTGTCTGAAGTTTTGCCAGAGGCTCATGCCGCCGATTGCAATATTGTCGATAAGAAGTACGTCCTAAAGGGAAATTATTCAACAACGCCTGGAAGTACCATATTTAATTTCAAGCAACTATCGATGGATGTCATTTCAGCAGTTCAACAGAATGATCCTAACTCAGATTGTTTGGCGACCTCGATGAACTCGGCGTTGACCAATGCCAGCGACTACTGGGCTCATCGCGCATTGGCCGAAGGTTGTCTAACAAGCGATGGTGGTGTTCCTGAATCGGCACCGGACGGATGCCCTGATGCGAGTTTCAGAGAAATGAAGCGCAGTTTCGCATACATCGATAAATTAAAAGGGGACATGCGCACATCGTTGGACAAGATTTGCTCATCCGACGCATCTGGCGTTCAATGCCAGCCCCCCTCAAATCGTGCTACGATGGATGCCGCCGCCGGGGTGCTCGCTGCTACTGCCAATCTGAACCAGCCGTATTGTTGTGATCCCGGAAAAAATGGTCACGAGCTTGGGCCGTTGATGAAAGTATTGATTTCGGATGACAAAAACTTCAAAAATTTATCAGATGCCGAAAAAGTAAAGCAGTGTGTTGGAAAAACGCAGGGTAGTCTAGATAAAAAAATGGCGTCTCTCGGAGGCGTCAGCGATTGTCTCTATGGCGTGGTGAGCACTTTAATAACTAGCCTCTACAGTATGATTAAAGGAATGGTATCTCTGTTTGATTGGGAAACGGTTAAGTTTGTTGCCAATCTCGTAAATATTTTTAACTCGGATGCGCGAAACGGAGCTTGGGGTAAGGTTTCTGGTGCTGTTAAAGAATTGGGTCAGCTGATCGCGGCGCAAATTTACAGTGTGACCGATTGTCTTGGACCCTATGAAAAAGAACAATATATTTGTAAAATGACCGGTTCTGTACTGGGTGTTTTGCTCGCGCCAGCGACGATTAAGCTTTTGGTGAAAACCATAGTGTCCGCAGTTAAGCTCGGTGGAAAAGCGACGGGTTTGACATCGCTATTGACCGCCGCAGCGCAAAAGCCACCCCTTAAAAACACAACAGCGATTTCTCAGCAGTCGGTTCAAACCCTTAAGCTAGGATATGGCAGAGCGAAGTCGGCAGTAACAAGTACGGTCGGGTTAAAAGCTATCCAGCAAGGTGCACGACGAGTGATTTCTATACTCCATACGCATATTACTAAACCGTTTGCCGCGATAGTGGCGCAAAATGCGCGTCGACTGCTCGATACTGTAACCACATCAGCTAAGACCGGAGCCTCTAAAGTCAATCCAGCTGTCTCTGGCGCTGCTGAAAAGGTAAAGACAGGTTTGTCTGTTCAAAATATAGCCGGAGAAATACCGCACGCTGAGGCGGTGGTGGCTCCTGCAGTGGTTAGGCAAGCTTCGGCGCCGATTGTTAGAGGCGCGCCAGTTTCTGATGCGGCGGTTGCAAAACATAAAGCCACGATAGTGGAAGTTGAAAATAGGCAGGCGCAAATTATTGCAAATGGAAATCCTAAAGAATTGCGTGAATCTTTGTCCAATCTTCGGACATCCCAACAAGCGCTTTATCGCGCGCGAGCTGGCGCTGTGGATGGGTCTGGTAATTCCGAAATCAAAGAAACTCTTGTCAAGGCAAGAAAAACCGAACTAGTTCTTCAAAACAAGGTCGAAAGCTTGCGTGATCGCCGGATTGATCCAAAGCGGACCCAGCAAGATCGCAAAACCGAATATGTTGGGATTCGCTCGCGCGGCGCTCCTGGCTCTGTTCGCGGAGTTGATAAAACGGCTACGGTACCTACTCCCGCGGGATTGAAGCCGTCACTGCTAGAAACAAAAAACTATGTTCGCGAAACGACCGATGCTATTCGCAGCCAAAATTATATTAATAATGCCATATGCCTATACGGTTGGCTAAGGTTCGACCAAGTTACACATAGTTAGCGGCTTTTCATTTGAAGCAATTCCGAGCAATGTGCTAAAAGCGGCCATG
>JAYTTH010000361.1:0-17869 GCA_043745515.1 Pseudobdellovibrionaceae bacterium
TGGCAACGATGTTTTTAACTCCATAGTGAGAACGGGAACATTTCGCTCGAACCACATGTAGCGACCCAAACTTCCTGGAAAATGCCCCAAAGACTTCCAAGGTAAATAAGTAAATTTAGGAGGTGGAACTTTGGGCCCATCAAAATCTAAAACATTCAGCGGAGTGTGAATCGAAATAATAAAATCTGGTTTAAAATCTTCAATATGTTGAAGTGCGCATTTAGTCTCTGGTTCACTGCCTGATTGGTCACCGGGAAATCGACGAGGTGAACTCTGAGCATTGAGCTTCCAATATTTTTGGGCCAATTCATCCCAATCTTTGGTGGGAAAGTTTCGATTCAAATCTATTTTATTAGCATTGTACCGAGTCTTTTCTTTGACACCATCAGGATTAAGAATCGGCACCACCCGCCAATGATTGCGTGGCTCGATATCTTCAAGCCGCTCCATCCAATAGCGCCCAACCGAGCCTGCGTGAGTTTCGTCGCCGTGAATCAGGGAAAATGCCAATATTTTTTTTGGGTGTTCACCTTTTCCCATTCGTTCATAGTGAAAAATGGGCGATCCATTAACGCTTCGGCAGTTGGATAGTGCTATTGCTTTTTTACAAGCGCTGGAAAGTGTTTTAGCATTATAATGTCCAGGAAAGCTTTTTAGTTCATTGAGGCAAAGTTCACCTAAATCGACAGTAGTGGCCAAAACAGGAGCGGTCTTTTTGGCTGCATCAGTCGATTCATTTGGCTTAGCTTCTTTAGCCACAACCCCGTCCACGGTAGTTTCTGATTTGGCAGTGTCTACTTCTGCAAAGCAAAATAAATTTAAGGTGAAAAAACAGAAAAAGATAAACTTTGCAAATAGGGAAACAAAAATAGAATTCATTTGAGATTTTATTATATGCTTGTTTTGGCTGTTTAGGATAACGAAAAAAAAGAGGAGACAGAGTTTTACTTATTCGGGACAAATTGATGCCAGACTATCGTCCAAATGGAGTGCGTCACTATTTGAGCAGTTCCGTTTACTGACTCTAAGTACCTAAATTTATGAGATTATTATGGCAAGAGCGGGCGGAAATGGAAATGAAAATAAATATTAAATATGCCATTTAGCCTATTGACTTACACAAGTATTACAGTGTAAATTAAGTGTAAATATGAGCCAAAAAATCACCACACCGCCCCTCCCACAAAGTCTAAAGCCCCTTTCTCCGAAAGAGAAGGGAGTTTTAGACTTTGTAACTGGTTATTTTTTAGAAAACGGACACAGTCCTAGTTATCAAGAAATCAAAGATCATTTTGGTTTAGCTTCATTTAACTCGATTCAGAATTATTTGAAACAACTGCAAAGTAAAAACTATGTTCGTCTGTTTCCTGGGCAGAAACGTTGTATAGAAATTTTGCAAACATCTGATTTTTTTAAAGATAAGATTTTAAACTTTTCGAAGAAGACAGAACTTCCTTTTGACTCTGATGCCAAGCTCCTCCATAACGGCTTGCTGAAATCGTTGCCCACGGTTTCAAATTTTAAAAGTCAAAGGGAAGTTCTGTCGTCTCCCCATTTGGCGATTTCAGAATTTCCTTATTTAGGCCGTGTAGCAGCAGGTAACCCAATCGAGCGCACTTTAGACAATGAAACATTGAACATTATTCCTATGCTGGTGAAGCAGCCGGAATCCACTTTTATTGTTAGGGTCGAAGGCGATTCGATGGTTGATGAAGGCATTAACGACAGCGACTACATTCTTGTGCAGGAACAAAATCACGCAAAGAATGGGGATATAGTTGTGGCTTCTGTGGATAACGAATCTACAGTTAAACGAATTTATTATAAAACCAAACAAGGACATAACGAAGTTGAGTTACGTCCGTCAAATAGCACTTTGAAATCTTTTTTCTATCAACCAAGTCAAGTGGTAGTAAAAGGCATCGTTGTTGGATTGATGAGAAAATTTTAGTATTTTTTGGTTCTTCATAAATGTTTATTTCGTGAATCTGTAGTTCAGATTGGTCAATATTACCTTAAGGTGCGCCGAACCTTAATCTCTATGATAAGTTTTTCTTATGTAGTCGCTCAAAACGATCCATTGATTATTAAAATTGAATAGTATTTTGATAATTCCACATTTATTTCACTAGACCTTGGTCAATTGCTAAGATTGAATATTATCACTTTCTAATCGAACTGCATGACGGCTATTGATAGCTATCATAAACAAAGGATGTTTACATGTTTAAGAAGGGTTTGTTAGCGCTACTTACAGTATGCCTAACAACAACACTGGTAGCGGAAGCCCAAACAAATTTTCGAACTTTACCTTCTATAGGCAAAGCAAAGTATCAAGTTTACGTTCAAAGTCAGGCGAATTTCCAAACGATACGAAATTATCTGGGCTGGTTAAAGCAAAATGATTACGATATTGCCGGTGTAAAATGGCAGCAGGGGATTATTGAAGTTATCACGGATCAAGCCGGTGTGGATCGGATGAATCAGTACAGAATACCGATTCAAATTGTTCGATCGCATACACCCGGTGTTGATGCGGTTGATAAAATCGATCCACGCTATTTGAATCCACAAAAAGTTGAAGACAAATTAAAGAAAATAAATGCGCAATTTCCAAATGACACTCGATTGGAACAAATTGGAACCTCTAATCAAGGGCGACCGATTTGGGCATTGTTAATATCAAAGAGTTCTAAACGAAACGATCCGGGCTTGTATACCAAACCAACTTTAATATTGGATGGTATGCACCATGCTCGTGAAATTATGACTTCGGAAATTGTAATGGATGTGGCCGATGTCATTTTGACTATGAAGCGATCGAATTCACCATGGAATCAATTGATTGAAAATTGGAACATCTGGATTGTTCCTATGCTAAATGTCGACGGCAACAATATCGTTTGGACTTCTGATAGTATGTGGAGAAAAAATGCGCGCGGTAATGGAAGCAACGTCTTCGGAGTCGATTTAAATCGAAACTACAATTACGCTTGGAACACCTGCAACGGTTCATCGGGCAGCACGTCGTCAGAAACATACCGTGGCGCTAGCGCTGGAAGTGAACCTGAATCCCAAGCTTTGATGAAATTGGGCGCGCAAGCATTTCCAACCGCTTCACTGAGTTACCATTCCTATAGTGAATTAGTCCTGTTTCCTTATGGCTGCCAGGGCGCCTTTACTGGCGAAAATGCACTTCATCAAAAAGTGGCTACCGAATTGGCTCAAATGTTACCGTCTGATTCTAATCGGGGCACGTACACACCGGGAACACCTTGGCAGTTGTTATATTCTGTAGATGGCGATTCCATGGGATTTATGCATTCCGAATTTGGCGCTCTGTCATTTACGTTTGAAGTGAATCAGTCATTTCAGCCAAGCTATGATGTCCGCGAGCCAACTTTAATTAAGCATAGAAAAGCGTGGGCTTATTTTATCCAAAGAATGACTCAGAACTTATTTAGTTTAAAAGTAGTTTCTGCGGCTCGGTTTCAGCCACTAGAAGCTGTAATTACGATTTCTGGAATAGTAAAAACTAAAGGTGAAAAGCCAATGAAAACAAATGCAGCAGGGAACTTTTTCAAAGTTTTAGACCCAGGACTTTATACAGTTGATGTTCGACTTGCTGATGGCCGAACGAAACAAGTTCAAGTTAAAATGGCTGGGGCTCCGCAAGCTCAGGTATTAAGTTTTTAATATCCAGCTGAAGATAGTAAAAAGACAAAAGGCTGCTTCGGCGGCCTTTTTTATTTTATATTGCTAAGTTGCATCACTTCGGCGGCATACTTGGCTAGTTTTTGAAAGCAGGATTTGGTAACAAACTGAGGACATTCATCGTTAAGAAATTGAATGAGCGATTTAGTACAACCCGCTTGGTCTTTACTTCCAGCGGTGCACACACAGCCGATATAGGAATATTTTAGTAGAAGAACACTGACCTGCTGGCAATCTTCACCCGTGCCTGGCTTTGGTACGCATACATTGATGTCATCAAATACATTTTCAGGCCATTCTAAAAGAACCTTGGCGTGTTTGGCGCACGTTTTAGATTCAGCTTCTACCGGACTTTCCTTAACTATTTCTCCGGTCTGCAATTTCCAGCCGTATTTATTCGGTTCACTTTGGTAGTTGTCGCGGTAATAAAGCCAGTCGTAGTTTTTTTTAATCAGTGCTTCGGCGGCCGACTTTTTTTTCTTTCCCAGTTGGTTTCGTTTTTCTAAATCTAAATAATCATTGATTAAGTTGGCCAGTTCGCCGCCTTTAATTAGGCTTTGCCCCATGATCGTCGACATCATGGCCGAGCGAAATGCATAGACAGAAGTTAAATAGCCCATGAGTTCCGTACGTAGTGGAATATTTCGATAGTCTAGACCGGTGCATTCGGTTTGCGCCGTAGTTAAAAATTCAATTCGATTTTTTGCCGCCGATTCTAGTTCGCCTCGGACACTAGCGTATTCTTTTAAAACTGTTTTGCATTTAGTAGGATCTTTAAAAGTTTGATTGCCTTCGCGAATTACAATTGTTTTTTCAAATTCTTTTACAATTGCTGGTTGATTTAGACGTTTATATTCTTTGTCATATTCATTTTTTGGATAAAACTGCAAAACATGAGTTTGGCAGACGCCGTCAGAACAGTCTGTGCTTTTCTTTTTTTCAACTCGGCCTACGACTTTTACCTTTGGACATTTTTCGATGACTGTATTTGTAACGCTTGAATCTTTTAAAGTATCCGTACTTTTTGTTTCAGCACTGACCTCGACGCCAAATAACATGCAAATTTTTTGCGAACATTGGGATCTGGCGGATTGTTCGGATTCAGTTTCAGATTTCCCGTCGGAGGTGCAATAAAAACTCCAACCTTCGGACGATTTGGAGTCTTTGTCGAACCACGAGGGCTTGTCAGCCAAGGCTGAAAGCCCCAAGAATAGAATTATAAATAAAACGGAATGGGATGACAAAGGATTGCCGACTTAAGGATTGTCTTCGGTAAATTGAGCCATTAGATTTTTCTCAATAATACTTTCCACTTTATTTTTCATGTCTTTTGGAGCAGTCTTAGATTTTTCAGCCTGAGCTGCTGACATTTTGACTAAGTCTGATTTTAAAACTTTCAGTCGGCTAAAGACTTTCATAATCATGACTTGTTCGCCAGTGCTTTTTGTTTGGACAACTTTTTCCCAATAGCGATCGTCAATATCGACATTTTTAAAGGTCGACTGGCTAACTTCCCGGATTAATGATTTCAAATTTTGATCGTCCATTGACAATCCAGATTCAGAATTCTCAACGACTTTTAAAACCGCTGTTTCAATTTTTTGGGCCAGATTTCCACGAGCGCTGGAATCAGACATTTTAAAAGCCGCCTGCACGCGACTGTCACCGGGTACTTCTGAAACCCCAACAATGACCCAAGAGCCGCCGTCTTCATATAAAAATTTAGTTTCACTGGCCCAAGACGGTCGTTCTGATTTATTATCCGAACGAGCGATCACTTTGTCAGCAGCATAGTCAGTAGTTGTTGGTTTAGACGAACACGCCCACTGTAAAGGCAATGTTAGGGCTAAAAGTAAGATAAAACTAATTGGGGTCGGCAATTTATGGGGGGTCATTTTTAATCCTTGGTTTCTTGATGTCTGATCAGTTTAGAAACTTGGGATTTTCTGTCAATGCTTTAACCCATAGTGGAAAATAAAGTCGCGTTCAATTGGACATAAGACTGGTACCAAAAATAGATTTGATATTACTTTTACCTTACAAGTCCACGAGTTAGTTGACCGTATTGAATAAGACCTCGCCACATTTGAACATGCTGTGCGAGCTTATTTTTTTCGACACTCTCTTCGCCTTCATAAGTAAAACTCAAAGAGTGATAGGTTTCATAATAATAATCTTTGCTAGTACCAATAGCTGAATACCCTAAAATAACTGGTGTAGTGCCTACTTGAAAATCCGCACCAAAAACACCTTTTATGACTTTTCCCAGATTATTAAATAAAGCTAAATCTGTCGGTGGCAAATTAGGTGCGCTGCTAAAAGACCATGGGTACAAGGCGGCGCCAATGCAGCAATGATAATCCATAGTCATTAATAATTTCTGACCGACTTGAACTTGGCTGGCAACGAAATCTCGAATGGCCTGTGATTCAACTTCTTTGAAGCCAATAAAACCGGCATGTTTAATTGAAAAATCCCGGTTTAGGTCTACTCCATGTGCATTTTCACGTCGTCTGGCTTCATAACCATCAGGATTGTAAATCGGCACAAAATAGACTGATCCACCCGATTGAAAATACTGACCTATAATCGGGTCTTTGACTCCATCTCGGGCAAACCATTCTGGTAGATGATCTTCGATTCCAAGATACTCATTGCCATGGGTAGAACCAGTTATCAAAATTGCGCTCTTGGCGCTGCGAGTAGGGACTAAGAGGGGCTGGGGAAACGAAACTTTAATTACAACGAGAGGCCGTCCTTGAGTGGTTTTACCATACTGACTGACTTGTACAAAATCAGGGTATTTTTTTGGTAACGTTGAAAAATAAGCAACTAGATCAGCATAGGGAGGCCCTTTTGTTCCGGAATCACTCTCCTGACCAACGAGACGTGCAAATGAAGGCAGAGCAAAAGCCAATAAAACTAATATAATTTCCAATTTCATAAAAACCCCCTAAAAATTCGATATGAAACTAAACGAGGTGAACTAATCACGCGATTTTTATAGGGTCAACAAAATCTACTTTTTAAGATATTTTGAATTGAGTTTTTTAATTTGAGATGCAAAGTAGTCAAGCAAGCCAGAGGCCTCTATATTCTCTTGCGCTTCGATGGCCAACGTTTTGTGATCAACGGGCTCATTTCGCCCAGCGATTGCATAGAGCTTCATTTCAAGACCTGCTATTTGTGCGGACGTGTAGCCAAGCTCAGTCGCAGCTTTGGATACATCAATTTCCTTTTCCGCTTTGTCTTTCATTTTGCCAATTGACGACACAAGGCTGATGAGCATCGAATAAGCGGTAAAAGGAATTAATAAAGGTTCATCGATATCTGAAGCAGCCATTTTAAGGTAGATCGCACTGCCCAGCTTTGGATCCGCTAGCGATAGCATCCCATAGTAACTTGCCAGTTTTTTAGGGATTTTTAAATCGTAGGAATAAGCAACTAAATGATTTAATTCCTGAACTTGAATCGCGATCGATCTAAGATGACGTCGAAGTTCATGAAGTCCCAGTTCAATATTATCATTCGTATAGTGCCTGTTTTTAATACTCTGACTTAGTAATTCTATTTCCTCGACCAAAGCTTTCGTTAAAATCCTTAAATCACCTTTTTGCTTTTTCCATTTTTTGAATTGGGCTAGGTTTTCAAGTCGACTGTCAAGCTTAGGGGCAGCCTCCGAAGTTAATCCTTCTAGCCTCATTTCTCTTAACAAACTATTCGTAGCTTCTAGTTTTTTTTCGTTAAAGTAGGCTACCAATTTTGGTTCATTTAAATTGGTAGCCGTTGCGACCAGGGTGCTGTACATGTCAACTTGCCCCAAAAGATCTTCAAATTCGTTGAAAAAAGCTCTGTGCCTTTCTAAGCGGGGACTGTCAAAATGAAGACTATATGTGCGAGCAAGGCTTTGAAGCCTAAAAAAAATAGTGCGTGCGTCTGAGGCCATCAAATAAGAAATCTTTTGGTCATTGGGAAGGGATTTAATATTTTCAAAATGAAGTTTTAGGCGTACAAAATTAGCTTCAAAAATCCTGGGTCCGATTTTGTTCCCTGGATAAAATGTGTGACCATAAAAATCACCACACTGAACCTCAGCAAAAACGCTTACTGAAATCAACGACACTACTGTAAACCGAATCAACCAAAGGCTCACTGAAAACCTCATTCTTAGGTTTAAAAGAAGGTGCAAACACAGTACCCGATGAAATAGAATCAGGGGGTGACAAATTGGAAAACTGTCAAAAAAATAGTCGAAAAGGCTGCGGACAGTCACTGGCAAAACGCCCATAATATCTTCAGCCGGCGATTTCGTTGTTTGCGATTTTAAAGCAATTGAAGCCCTTGATCCAAAATAAACCCGTCTGAAATAAGATTGCTGGATTGGGCACGGATTTGCACGTCTATTTCAAATGCTCGGAAAAATTCGGTTAAATCAGGTGGTTATTCTATTTTTTGTCTATCTAGTTAACATCTGTCAACCTGTTTGGGCCCAATCGTGTTCAGCTTTTTATGCGGCTTCAGATGTCGCTTCTGGCGTACGCCGAATTGACGATTTCTTCTTAGGAACGCGATCGTTCGCAAACCTTATTGAGCGTCAAAATGGTTTTCAGGTAGACGACAAAGGATCTGAATATCAAAAATTTGTATCCGAATTGAGCGCCAAGATAAATAGACATGTGAAGGAAATTGAAAAAGTAATCGGAGAAAAAGAAGTAGTCTTGATATCTACAGTGGCTAGCCGCGGCGATTTGGTTATAAAGTTTGCGCGGTCAAAGACTTATCTTTTATTTGCAATGAATTGGACAGAAAGAGAACGCAAATACGACGAAAAATGGGATCGCGATTATATTGTTGAAACTCGGCACAAGCATAAAGACCTAACATCGCTTTTTTTAAGTATGAAAAATGAACTTGATAAATTTCGCCCATTTGATTCGGAGCAGTCTATTTGTCGTTCAGTATTTTGTCGATTTTTTCAGCACCGTAAAGCTGAAACGGCCTTTGCTCCTGAAATTTTCAAATCCCTTGGATCTAAAGATCGAATGCTAGTTCAAAAATTATACTTTGAATATCTGGCCACTTTGAATGCTACTTTCAAATGGTCAAAAATAAAAAACCAAGATGGCAGATACCTTAAAGCTTCAGACTATAAAAGATTTGGCCTAAATCAATATTTAGGGGCACGTCGAATACCAAATGAACGATGGCTAAACTATCGTGTAAATTCTTTTGGCGAAATAGAAGTTAATTTGGTCGCGGAGCCCTTCGAATACGCTCCTTGGGGAAGTGATAAATCTTATTTAATAGCTGGTATTGCTGAAGACCTTCAGACTATTCAAAAATTTCCCGAACCAGGTAATGCTGCTTTACTTTTTACCCATTTCATTAAAGATTTCAGACCCGACATAGAATCAAAAGACTTTTCCTATTTAGATTCCCAGGTTCGAAATAATATATTTAATAATATAGTTCGTTTGAATTCCGAAATTCGCGGTCAAGCAAGTCTATTGACCGAGTCACTTCAAAAGCTAGCGATCCAATTAGAGAAAGATCATCAGCGATATAGAGAACGTCAAAGGAAACTTCTTGAAATAGTTCGGACCCAATCACAACCGAACATTGACCAAGACTATTTTGAGGTTGAAGGACAAAAAATTCCAATAGTTGCGGAATCAAGCCTCTCAGACGAGCTTAGGGAGTATCTTGAAATAGATTTCAATTTGGCAAAAGCTAAGGGGAGCCATGGAAACCATCCTAAAAGACTGAATGATTCTCAAAGTCTTTTCAGGGCCGTATTTCATTCAGAAAGCGACCAAATTAAATCAAATGGTTATTTTGACATAACACCAGAAACAAATTTTGAGCCCAGATACGGCTTTCAAGTGAATTATTTCAAAATCAGAAATGGCTATTCCGGGGACGTTGTCGAAGTTAAAAATGTGCCTAGGTTTTTGCTAGTAGAATCGCCAAGCAATGATTTTCTACATCCCGAGATTCGACTCCGTTTTCCAATTCGTACCCGACAGTTAGAAATGAAAAGATAGCTAAAGTGAGCCAACTTATACCGAGCTTCCATTAAATTATTGCGATTTAAAAGAATTTAGCTAGTATTAAAAACTGTCAAAAAAAGAAGTTCCGTATGTGTCATTGCAAACCTTGGTGTTAGTGATTCAGTTGTTTGAAAATGAAAAAATCGCCCGATATAACGTCGTTTCAGAATATTTTAGAAAGCAGTTACCAAAGCCAAGAGGGCTTCGGTTTGACCGGTCCTCGTCGAATATAATCTGCTCGAAGTTTTGATACTCGGGTACTTGAGCTAGGTAGTTTAATGTGCCTCAGTTCAAGAAGATAGGATTCTGCTTTCCAAACATTTTTTTTTGAAAAACGCCAATCAGATTTTGTGTCGTCCAGGTGAGCCTTTTGATACGCTTTCAACCCGCCGGTTTTATCAACATAGGGGACAAAATAGCTTTTAACCAAGTTCCGGATTGTGCGATAGACCGGCTTCCTGCCTTTTAGTCCTTGATCTCGCGAAAACCCCACTGATCCCCATCGGCCTTTTTTCCTGTAGACAAAAATAACGTGATCTAAAAGATCAATGCTTTCCATGCTAACCACAAGTGGTGAATAGCCGTTTGGTTCCAACAAAGCCGCTGCCAAAAAAGCTGCTTCCATGCAATGAGCTTCTTTCGCCTCCATGGTGGCCAGCGCCGATCTCATAGTTTCTTTTTTGTTGTATTTAAAACCTAAAAGATATTTTTGAACCTTAATTGGCGTATTGAGTTTTTTTGAAAGCTTTTGAAAAATGTGAGTTTTCAAATCGTTCACCATTTGCAATATATTTAGTACAGTAAAGTGAGAGCAAAAACAAATACGCCTGGATTGCCTTCTTTGTTGGATTTAAAAATGGTCGCATAGTTAGCGGATACTTCTAAATGCTTTGTAGATGTTCTAAAAAAAGTCATTCCTGCTGCAATTTTTCCTGAAAATCCTGTGACCGAATCTTCGCTCTTGGCACTAGCTAATCCCATACCGAAGGTAGCTTTCAAAAATGGCGAGGCGTCTTCATCGGAAAAAAAATATTTCCCCCCAATTGAACCATCACCTATGGCAGTTCCATCCCCAAAGGCGCCAAAGGCTTCGGCCAATAAGGCACCTTGAGCTCCGACCTCCCATTCATAGCCAAAAGTAAAAGCGTACAGCACTTGAGTGTTATTTACATTTGTTCCAAAACCGGGTCCAAAGGAAAAATATTTTGAATCTTTGGCTTCAAAGCGCTGGCGATATTTATCGGCTTCACCGGCTTGAATATTCCCTACACGTTTTTTAGCTGGCTGAGCGGGTGCCGTTTCGTTCTGTGCAAAACCCAAAAGACTCATAAAAATTAAAGGTAAAATGATAGAAATTTTTTTCATGCCGTAAGCTTTAAATAAAATTAAGGCTTAAGCAAGGAAAGAATTGGCAAAAAAAAGCCCCTTTTTTCCAAGAGGAAAGGGGGGGGGGAGATTATTCTTAGTCTCCATAAAACTAGTCGCCTAGTCTCCCTATACCGAGTCGCCTAGTCTCCATTCAGCCAGTCGCCTAGCTCTGTAATCGGCGGTATTTTTACTCCTTCGAACCGAGAGCCAAAAAATAGTTTATATTCACCAGTCGTCAAGCCCAGCATATATTCATTAAATGGTATGGCTGTATTATCCATAATGTACTGGATGCCACTAAAGTACTTTTCGCCATTGTAACCAAGGCCAACTCTAAGATTGGAGCCATTTGAAGGTACCCATCTGTCAAAACTTTCTGTAACTAAATCAAATTTTTGTTGTTGCTGTCCCAACGAAACACCAGCAATAAAGCCAAGATAAAATTTATAAATGACAGCCGTATAGCCATAGCCAATACCTGCTCTGATGTTTTGGAAATGTCCCTCTTTAAAGTTCGCAAGCGATCCATACGGCGCTGCCAGCGCAGCAGGAACGAGAGGGGATTGAGCACCGATTGAGTGCTCACCAATATAGCCAGAATAAAACAGGCTGCCACCCGAAGCGATTTGTCGAATATTTTGGTCAAACGTGCCACCCAAAGAATAGTTTTCAGGATAAGGAATGTAAAAATATTGAATACCAACATGGGATGTTTTTAAATCGGGACGTTTAAGGCGGGCGCTTCCAGTATAAGTCGGATCCACATCGCTAGAATTATCTATGAAATATCCTTGGTATTTCTGATAGAAAAAATCCCAAGTTCCATATTTATGATAAAATCTAAATTGATAGTCTTCAACACGAGACGTCCCTTTGTCTTGAATGATTTTTTCATCCAAGTTATTGGGAACGCTGCCAGTCAATGAAAACTGACTATAGAAAAGTGTCAAAGCCGTTCTGGATCCCGAATTGGGCTGGTATTTCAGCGGTGTTGCAGCCCCCGAATTTTTTGAGTCTTTTAAATCTAAAAATAAAACGGGTGAAAGAATGCCAAGTCGAACGCCCAAAGAATCCTTTTCTGGAGCCACCCAGCGATTGTCTGCATAAAGTGTGTTGAAAAAAACAAGAGAAAATCCCAGCGATAAAAAAAATCTTGTATTAAGCATCGGACGACTAGTTAAACCTTTTCATGGGAAAGTGGCCGTCGTGGCGCTCGAAAATATGTTCTTGGTGACAAAGTCAGCAGCTCGGATAATTTTGACATATAAACGCAGGCGTATCGCTCGACTTGATAGGCCAAATAACTTTCTTCGTTCCCCGAACGCATTAATTGACCCCACTGAGGATTATACAAAGACTGTTGCTTTTTAATAAGCTGCGAAATCTGGGCATCGATTCCTGAAATCACATCCTGCAAGGTTTCAATTTCCTTTTCGTCCAAATTTGGATTTTCAGTTTTTTCAGTCATCAACAAAGTTAGCTTTTCTTCCATGGGTTCTTTTTTAGCCATCAATTTTTCTATATCAAGAACCGTTGGCTCGGCCTTGGTATTATTTTCAAGTTCGTATTGAAGCTCTTCTAAAACCATGGCTGTGCGCCAGTTACAGTCTTTTTTTAAGCGCAAAATGTCTCCATAAATATGATCACCGATGTACAAAATTTCGTCGCCTTCTAAATCAAAATCTTCAGTGAATTTAAAAGCATTTCCGCCTTGATAAATTCCATGTTTCAAAGGTTCGTCCATATTGCTCATTGTGCCGTCATTTGGATTTACTTTCAGAAAGTTTTGTCTCTCATAAAAAAACTTTGGCTTATGCGCGAATGTTACAACGATTTCAAATAAATCGACCCAGCTTTTATGGTCTTTCAAAAATGGATTGATGGCATAGTCCATCAACAGTTTTGTATAAGTAAAATCAGAATTGGTCAGAACGAATATTTTTTTACCATGTCGCTTAAATCGCTCTAAGCGTTCGATAGTCGAAGGATCTTTGATAATATATTTATCTAAGTTGCTTTTAACTTCATCTTTAAGCGAGCCATCACGATGAGATTCATCCAGAGAAGCTAAAACATCGTCTGCAATCTGGGCATATTCTGGATAAACATTACCTCTATCCGTGTCCTTAAGATCCACTAGTTGGGCAAATAAAACCGCCAAAGAAATAGAAAAAAATGTATCGACGGTCATAAAGTTTGGTGAACTCAAATCTATATAAGTACTTCGGTACAATTTCTGATGAGTTTTAAAATCTATTGGTTTTAGCCCATGATAGGATGCCCGAATGGCCGTGTACCGATTGAGCTTTAACAAGTTGCCTTTGTGGCGATCAATTACCAAGCCACGAATGGCAAAATTGTAATCAAATACTAGGTTTTTTAGTGTTTGCGGGTAGTTTCTGCGTTTCATTAGCTTTTCGATAATTTTGGAATACGAAAGCCGCTCGAACGCTTCGATGTTGTAGCGAATTAATGTATGATCCATGTCTAGTCCAATAAATTTAATTTTTTTCAAATTTAGGGTTCTATTTACAAATACTTTAGAGCTCATTTCGGGTCCCTCTTTACTCGGTCTATTGATTCTATCGGAAAGGGCAATTTAAAAGCAACTCAAGAGCCTAACTAAGAAGTATTGCGTTAGCCTTACAAAGTATCCTTTTTCTCACCCGAATGCGTTGTTTTGGTGAAAAAATCGAATTGTCCCACCCGACACGTGCCTCCGCGGTTTCTAAAAGCCATAAAACAAATTGAGACTTGGATGCTACTTTGAGATAGTGTCGAGCATGGCCATAAAAGTAGACACTAAAATCGAACTCACTGATGAACAACGGGATGCGTTTAACTTACTTTTGTCAGGTGAGAATGTTTTTTTAACCGGGGCTGCTGGGTCGGGAAAGAGTTTTTTGGTTAAAAAATTCTTGGGTCAGTTTAAAAAAAATGAATTTCCAGTATTGGCCTCTACCGGCGCAGCGGCCGTATTGGTTGGAGGTCGCACATTTCATAGTTTTTTTGGTCTTGGTATTATGGAAGGCGGTCCTGATCGAGTTTATGAAAAGGCAAAAAAAGATAGTCGGTTAAAAAAACGTATCAACCAGGTTGAAGGTGTAATCATTGACGAAATATCAATGGTATCCGGCGACGCTTTGGATTTGGCAGAAAAAATTTGTCGATTGGCGAAAAACAATGATCACCCGTTTGGTGGTCTTCGCATAATTGCCGTGGGTGACTTTGCCCAGCTGCCACCAATTAGCAAGAGCGGGCCGCGAAATTGGTGCTTTCAGCATCCAGTTTGGCAGCGAGTTCAATTTCAAAATGCGTTTTTAAAAACCAATCATCGAACTCACGATGCTGAATTTTTAAAAGTTTTGGGCGATGTTCGGGTCGGTTTGGTTTCTGATCGGGTACTTGAATTTTTAAATGACAAAATCAGGGAACATGATGAATCGGATTCGGGAATTAGACTATTTCCATTCCGCAAGCAATCAGAAGATTTTAATTTAAAACAGCTTCATAAAATTGATAGAGATGCCGAATCATTTCCAACGTTGTATTGGGGTGACGAGGGTCGAATTGAAAAAATGAAAGATTCATTTCCGGTACCTCAAGAATTGGTTTTAAAGGAAGGCGCAGAAGTTATTTTCACGCAAAATGATCCTCAAAAGCGCTGGATCAATGGAACTCAAGGCCTGGTTAAGCAAATTAAAGATAAAAAAATTATTGTAGCTAAACGTTCGGGCCGCGAAGTCACCGTTGAACCAGTTTCATTTGATCTTATGAATGCCGAAGGTGAAATCATTATGTCGGCTACGCAGTTTCCATTAAATTTAGGCTATGCAACCACTATTCATAAAAGCCAGGGTGCAACACTCGACAAAGTTTGGTGTGATTTATCCCAACTTTGGGAACCCGGCCAAGCCTATGTAGCGCTGAGCCGACTTCGTGATTCCGCAGGGCTTAATTTAATTAGATGGTCGATCCAATCGATTCGGGCCGATCAAGAAGTTATTAAGTTTTATCAGGAGCAACAACTAGGCATATCCTAGAGTTTTTGCTTGAACTTTCCGCTATCAGAGCCTAGCTTAGATGCATATTTATTCTTCAAGGAGTCTCTATGTCGAGTCACGATGCCAATCCGTTGGGTATTCAAGGTGTTGAGTTTGTAGAGTACACCGGCCCACAGTCATTTGATTTTTCTAAACTATTTACAAAATTTGGGTTTGTTAAAACGGCCCAATCAAAAGCAAAAACCATTTCATTTTATCAACAGGGAAAAATTAAATTTTTCATTAACGATGACAAAACTAGTTTCGCACAGCATTTTTCCGAGGCCCATGGCCCAGGTATTTCATCAACCGGTTTTCAAGTTCACGATGCCAATCACGCTTTTAAAGTCGCGGTAGCAAGTGGGGCGCGGGCTTTTAATTCAATGGGAAATGAAAAACCAATTGGAAATTTTCCAGCCGTTTATGGGATTGGTGATTCTTTAGTTTATTTTGTGGATGCCGCCGGCGCCAAATCGTTTTATGAAACGACGTTCGATATTAAAGGTCCTCTGCAAGAACCAAAAGGCCTCGGTTTATTAATTGTAGACCACTTTACTAACAATGTTCCCAAAGGGGAAATGCAAAAGTGGTGCGATTTTTACACCGGTATTTTTGGTTTTAGAGAAGCGCGATATTTTGATATCAAAGGCAAAGCCACGGGCCTGATATCAAAAGTGATGAGATCGCCGTGCGGTACGTTTTCAATTCCAATAAACGAACCCACTGGAACCAAGTCTCAGATTCAAGAATATTTGGATGAATATAAAGGGTCAGGAATTCAGCATGTGGCGCTTACCACTTTAAATATTATTAGCTCGACCAAAGAAATTAAGAAAAATGAAATTGATTTTTTGTCGTCACCACCTAAATCTTATTATGAAATGCTAAAAGATCGCTTGCCGAATGTTCGAGAAGAATTAAGTCTTTTAGAAGCAAACGCAATACTAGCTGACGGTGATCATGACGGTTATTTATTGCAGATTTTTACTAAAAATATGATAGGCCCGATTTTTTTTGAAATAATCCAGCGTGAAAATCATTTTGGCTTTGGCGATGGCAATTTCCAGGCATTGTTTGATGCCATCGAGCGAGATCAACAGCAGCGAGGGTATTTGTAATGCATCAATATTCACAGGGTAAAAATACAACTCAAGGCCATAAAGGGATTCCCGATGGCCACTTTGAAGAAGAACAAGGACGCGGCGGATTTTATGGGGCGGTTTCACATCTAATTAAACCTAAGCCAAGCACTCGCTGGTCGATGATCGAAGGAACTCTGAAACCTCGGTTGTATGATTTAGTTGAATTGAAAAAGCCTGCCAATCAGTGGCAGCGAATGTTTTTTAATTCTGACGTGGGTTTGTATATGACTTCTGTTGCTCCGCAACCCACTAAACAGCCTTTGACTGGTTTCAGAAATGCGGATGGCGATACTCTTTATTTTTGTCATAAAGGTGAAGGTCAAATTTTAACCGAGTTCGGACTGCTCTATTTTAATCCGGGTCAGTATATTTTGATACCAAAATGTTGTACACACACTGTAGTCGCAAATTCTGATTGTGAATTTCTTGTTATTGAATCAAAAGTCAGTGGCTACCGTGAACCCGATCGTGGGATGGTTGGTAAGAATGCATTCTATGATCCCGCAGCTTTTGGTAAACCTAATTTAGAAGAAATGCATGCGTTTATAAAATCTCAAAATTTGAACATCGATTTGGTACAAGTGAAGCGGCAATCGCAAATGACTCGATTTCAATACGATGAATGCATTTATGATACCGTCAGTTGGAAAGGGGATTTGTTTCCTTTAACTTTGCATACCAAAGACATGATGCCGATGGTTTCCGCAAGGGTACATTTGCCTCCAAGTGCCCATACAACGTTTGTTGCTCATGGGTTTGTAGTTTGTACGTTTTTGCCAAGACCACTAGAAACTGATAACGACGCTTTGAAAGTTCCCTTCTATCATCAAAATATTGATTACGACGAGGTTTTATTTTACCACGCTGGAAATTTTTTTAGTCGAGACAATTTACATTCGGGAATGTTATCAATGCATCCGGCGGGTTTCCCGCATGGGCCACACCCTAAAGCAGTGAAAAATATCGGCACTAAAACCCATACAGATGAAATTGCAGTGATGATTGATACGCGCCAAAATTTGGAAATTGATCCTTTACTAGAAAGTGTGGAATTGAAAGACTACTGGAAAAGTTGGATGGCAAAATAAATGGTTGATGTCCGCGTTGGAAAGCTATCAGTAGAATTTTCGCTTGAACGTTTGGCCTCTAGTGTATCTGCTGACAAAAGAAAAATGACGATCGCTGAAGCTATGGCATTGGCTATTTATGCCGCCTATCAAGGGTCTCAGCGGGTAGCGCCCAATCCGACCGTGGGCTGTGTGATTTTAGATCGAGAAGGCTTCTATTTATCAAAGGGGTTTCATGAATACTATGGTGGCCCTCACGCTGAAATAAATGCGATTGATGGTTTGAAACGCGAACAGTTGATTGGCGCCACTTTAGTTGTGACATTGGAACCATGCGCTCATGTTGGCAAAACAGGATCGTGTGCTACGCGGATCAAAGATTTGCCTATTAGCCGAGTCGTGTATGGGATCCAAGACCCAAATCCCTTGGTTTCGGGAAAAGGCGCACAGATTATCAAAGATGCTGGCAAAGAAGCGATTTTATT
>JAYTTH010000362.1:0-17840 GCA_043745515.1 Pseudobdellovibrionaceae bacterium
GTTTGATCAGAAAAACAATACTCATGTGGTAAGCACTCCTAAGATTACTTCTGATGTTGAAAAATATATAGCAAGATTCAATATGGTTGGCGCGTCTGAGCAAACGAAAAATGCTTGCGAGCTAATTGATAGATATGCTGGGCGTCCAGAAATAGTTTTAATAAACGGCGAAAACGGAACTGGAAAGGAAAAGATAGCTAGAGCGATTCATGAAAGATCAAAGGTTTCTAGCGGGCCATTCATTTCTGTAAATTGCACCGCGATTAGTATTGGCATTATCGAGAGCGAGCTTTTCGGTCATGTAAAAGGCGCTTTTACTGGGGCAATTGGCGCAAAAAAAGGATTTTTTAAAGAAGCCGAAGGCGGCACCATCTTCTTAGATGAAATTGGAGATTTGCCTCTTAGTGTTCAAGTTAAGTTTTTAAGGGTGCTTCAAGAAAAAGAGATCACACCAGTAGGATCAAGTATATCTGTGAAAACAAATGTCAGGGTAATTGCCGCGACAAATGCCGATCTAGAAAAGGCTGTCAAAAGAGGAACTTTTAGAGAAGATCTCTATTACAGATTAAATGTTCTTCCTATTGCGCTTGCGCCGTTAAGAAAGAGAACAAGTGATATCGAGCCCCTTGTTCATCATTTCTTAAATGAATGGAAAAACAAAACTGGTGAAAAAAGAGAGATAACCCAAAATGCGTTATCGACGCTGCTGAAGTATTCTTGGCCAGGTAACGTTCGGCAGTTGGAAAATGCAGTCACAAGGATGCTAGCGCAATACTCGGATGAAAAACTAGACGTTAACCATATTGATAAAACGTTTCTAGCAAAAAAGAATGAGTCTAATATTGAATCTTATGACAACGCTTTAGAATTATGGAGTCATTATAAAACTGAAACGTTTCACCGAGAGCGTGAGGTCCTAGAGAAGATCGTTGTAATGTCTGGATCTATGACAAAAGCATCAAAACTTATTGGAATTGCAAAATCAACCTTGCACGACAAGCTTAAAGGTCTTGGCGTTCAGATAAATAAACTATGGGAGGAAGAAGTATGAGAAATACGAAATCGCTGGTAATAATTGTCGTGCTATTTATGGTTACGCCAATTTTTGCTGAAGATACTAAACAGCAAGATCCAAAAATAGCGGAGCTTCGGGTTAAACAAGCGATCAATTTGCTGTTAAACGCCGGACTATTAAATCCTTACGAAAACGATGTCTTGGTTGGAAGACTTTCAATACTTGAAGAGCTAAGGCTTACCGGACGAGTTGAGACTTTGAGCGCATCGCCCAGTTCAATTTGCTTTAAATCGAAGTAAAAACTAATATGAAAAACCACCATATTATTTTTGTAATTGTTTTGCTCGCTGCGAGTTTGTACTTTATGGAAGTATTTTTTAAAAAGGGATCTAATATGTCAGACACGTTAAGGGTTGCGTTTCCTAATAGCTCTCCGTCTCGATCTTATGAACCGACGCGAATTCACTTGGGACCTGAGTACATTTTTCTAGAAAACATTTATAGTCCTTTAGTTGAGCTTTCTCCAGAAGATGCGACAATTAGGAGCGGACTAGCTGACAAATGGGAATGGAGAAATGATGAACTTCATTTCTTTATCCGTGATGGCATTAAGACTATAGATGGAAAAGCAATCACCGCAGAAGATGCGGCCTTTTCACTTAAAAGGCTCCTTGTCCGCACCCAAAATACACATGGCAACTTAAAAGATTTAGTGTGCGGAGCTTATGAAGTAAAATCCATTGAAGATACTTGCCCAGGAATTAGCTATAGCGGAAATGAGCTAATTTTAAAAATTGCTGGTAAATCAGCATTTATACTTCCCATGTTATCAGGAATTGATTTTGCCATTATACCAAAATCCTCAGTTGATCCAAAGTCGCTTGATATTATTGACTATAGAAATACGTCAGGTCCCTACTATGTCAGTCAAGATAACGAAAGTGGGCGAATAGAGCTATCTACAAATCCCAATCATTATCATTATTCTAATAAAATTGCTCAAAAAATTGAGCTTGTGCCGGTTGATCCAAAAAATAAATCCGGTTCAATACAGCTTTTCAAAGATGGTAATGTCGATTTAATAACCACTATAGATTCAGCACGGCCAGAAGAAGTTTATGAACTGAGCCAAAATTTAAAAAGTTCAGAAATGCATTCGACTGCAAATATTAGAACATTTGCCTTATTTTTTACCGAGCGTGGATTAAAAGACTTCTCGGTCGAGCAAAGAATTTTAATTGGCAAAAAAATTAAAGAGTCCGTCAATTCTCATTTTTTAGGCCTTCCTGGTTATGAAGTTACGAATCAATTTTTTCCATCTCACGGTGATGGAGCTATCGAAAGCTCAATTGCAAATGCTCTAGAGCAAAGAAATCCTCCAGATTCAGGTATTCGTGACATCCCATTGTCGATAACTATTGTCCGCGTTGGAGAGGCTTTAGTATACCAAAATCGTATTGCTAAAGTGCTGCCCAATGCCTTGGTTAAAGAAAGTACTTTGCCACCTGCCTTTCAAAAATTTTCAAGTATCACCGAAATGCCTCATGCATACATTGGTGGTCCTGACACCGGATTTAACGAGGACATCTCCTTGATATCGTATTCGCTAACGGCTGGTATTTTCGGGCTTACTGAAAGAGAGCGTCAGGCTTGGCTTGCTAACTACATGGTAAAACAAAATAAAGACGACCGGCTAAAACTCCTTCAGCAAATTCATGAGTCCGCGCTAAAGGATGCGCTTTTTGTTCCATTGTTTTCGGGTCCCTACGCAGCTTTAGTAAAAAAAGGCTGGAAAATTCAACTCTCTAAAATTCTAGCGAATAATCCACTATGGCTAATTACGAGGGATTAAATCGCTGGATATTAGATAATGCCGAGATTCTTAATCTTCAAGTGACTCAGCTTGATTGGATTCACGAATACTTTCAGGGTCACTATGATCTAGATGTAAAAATTGAGATCGATTCAAAAACTTACATTGGTCGAGGATCAGACTTGAATTCAAATTTGGCTCTTGTTAAGGCTGTATGTGAATCAATCGAGCGTTATGTGTGCGACGAAAACAAAATCAGCTCAACTGGAGTTGCCGGTCATTTAGATTTTGATCTAGCCAAAGAAAATGCGTTACTTGAGTATATTGAGCGCTTATCGATTTGGTCACATAGTAGTCAAAAAAATGGAATGAAACTCATTTTTTCTGAGAAACTTAGCATCGACACTAAAGACTACGGCAAAACAGCTTTTACACTTTTGCAGTTTGAAATGATCGTGCCTGTTAGTTTTGTCGGGATCTTCACGTTAGCTCATGGGCTTGATAGTGGGAAAAGCCTTGGCGGTATTATGGGCGCTGCTGTTTCTAGAGATATCCACACTGCACAAAAAAAATCAAAAATTGAATGCTTACGAAATCTTGCTGCGCTTAAAACTGATCCGATTATTCCTATGTCGCATGGGCAGTTTAAAAAAATCAGTAAGCCAACATCTAACGACTCACAAGGGCTATTATTTGATCCTAGTTACTGCAAAAATTTTTTTGAGAATCTAAATATCAAACATGATATGAAAACAGATATCACCCTAAACGTAAATACATTGAATTTTTTAGAACTTAGTTACTCAGCTCCGAGTTTGAAAAAATGCCCGCTTAAATTTGTTCTCTGCCTTGATCAAAACAGTAGCCCGGCTCCTGATACAGAGTTTGTGGGGTGAGAAAATGACTAGCCGCTTAGAGCAAGAAATCAAAAAAACGACATTTAGATTTTTTCTAACCTCGTTAATTTTACTTTTAGCGGCCATTGCGCTCTCTGTGATTTGGAATCGTTCTATTAAAGATGAGCTAGCGATTCAAGCGTCAAGTTTTGTCAGAAAAGGGATTTCGACAAAAGAAATGCGTGGGGTTGTCGAGTATTTAAATGGCGTACAGTTTTCTGCATTTACGCATGTCTCCCTCATGTCACCGACGGATGAGCATATCATCACTTTACCCCCAGTTTTTGATAGAAGGACTAGTTCGCAAGATCTTATTAGCCAGATTCTTTATTCATCCGTTACTATTCCCATATTTCTAGATTCCGAATCAAAAAGCCTCGTAGCAAAGGCAACCTATACTTATTCGCGATTTGAACTTGTACCGTATGCTGTTCTTATCTGGCTATTTTCAGCAATAATGCTTGCCCTAGTGTTTAATCAAGCAAAGAAGAAGGTCGAGATTGAATTTAAAAAAGAAGTTCGAGTTAAAAATGCTGAACTTACCGAAGAAATAGCAAAAAAAGTCAGACACAATATTAGATCGCCACTTGCTAGCTTAAGAGCCATCTTCATTGAGAAAATGTTCTCGCCAGAAATGATTTTTGATCAGGGTATAGGTGTTATAAAAAGACTTGAAGAAATTATTGAAGAGCTTAAGCCAGGAAATCCTAATAGCGCATCGATAAATTCTGCTGCAAGTAAACAAACGACCAAAGCCAGTTTTGATGTCGTTCAGATGCTTAAGTCAATCGAAGCAGAAAAGAAACTCATTTCAAAAAATGTTAAAATTGATTTAACCATAGTAAATTCTGAATCCGATCTTGGTGTATACACCTATATCCCTACAGCCCATTTTCTACCGATGTTATCTAATATTATTGATAATTCCCTTCAGGCAATAGAAAACGAGGGCAGAATTGATATCACTTTGTCATATGATGAGGAATCATTTTCAATTGAAGTTAAAGATACTGGTCATGGAATCTCAAATGAACACCTCACAAAAGTATTTGATAGGCACTTCACGCACGGAAAAATCGATGGCTCTGGACTTGGGCTATATTACGCCAAAAAACTTGTTGAATCCAATTTAGGAAATATCGAAATTACATCTGAATATGGCAAAGACACATCTCTATCAATTATTCTGCCTAGGGTGAAAACCCCTTCTTGGCATATCGATAAAATTTTTCTTAAAAAGTATGACACGATTATATTGTGTGACGATCAGCAGACAATGATAGCCGCCTGGGAAGTAAAGCTTAAGGGGCTTAGTAAATCTCCAAAAATAGAGTCTTTTCGATCATGCGAATTGATGGAGCAATCTATTAATCGAGCTTATTCTCGACTTTACCTGGTTGATTTTGATTTGGGTGAAGGAAAAATGACGGGTCTTGATTTTTTAGAGAGACATCCGTCGCTTTCTAATAACTTTGTCCTAGTAAGCGGCCATTATGACGAACCTTGGATTCAGGAAGCCTGCCAGAGGCTAAATTGTAAGCTCATGTCCAAAGATAGCATTTTTCAACTTGAGCTCATTTAAAGGCAATCCTGTTCACGTTAAAACGTCGTTACGTTTTATCAATATTTTTGACCACAACTTCAAGTTTATCGATTCAAAATTAAATTCTATTTTTTTCGACCATTGTCCGCCACGTCGGACGTTTTGAGGGTTTTTGCCAAAATCACCGGACGATTTCGTTAACTATTTATTTTGTCAGAGTAAATTTAAATCCACCGTTCGGATTCTCGGATGCTTTTAATTTTTCAAAAAAAACGAAACATCAAAATCTAGTAATTTCAATAGTTTGAAACTCAATCAATGCAAATCCGAGTTCTGGCACACTTACTGCCCTCTATAGCTAGTGAAAGCTGCGCAAAACGGCACGCTGGAAAAAACTAAGAGGGGGAAAAATGATTTTAAGTTGCAGACCAGTAATGGCTCAAAGAAGGCCGGGTCAAAACAAGAAAAAGAAGGCTCAGTACAAAAACTGTAAAAACTGCGGTAGCGCGAATTTACTTGAGTCTGGACCAGATCAACTTTGCTGCGATTGTGACTGGCACACTTGCTTTGAATATGTCGATAGAGGCTATATGAATAACCTTCAGTACGCATACTGCGAGCACTTTTCAAAGAAAAAGACAGTGGTCTATTCTAAGGCGGAAGACGCAGTCGAAAGTATTCCAACAAGACCCAATTCAAAACAAACAACAATTTCAGACCCGCTAGAAACAAATAAATCGGCTTAACAAAAATCGAGGAGGTTTTAAATGAGTTTAACATTAGGTGATATTCAACTTAATACAGGAATTAAAGTACGACCAATTAGTATGGCAGATGCTTTAGGCGTAGAAGAAATTCAAAACAATAAAAAGCAATCGCTGGTTTCGAAAATCTACAGCTACTTTTTCAAAGGATCAGATCTTAGTTATGATGAGTGGGAAAAACTAGAATCTAAAAAGCGATTTCTAGCTCACTTAGATAATTTTGATATCCACCGTGTTGGCGATCTAAGGTGAGAGAAAAGAGAAACAGAGGGTTTTATGACAAGAATTTTTATTAACTTTGAGATGCTTGCGATCCGAGGCCTATTTAGAGATTTCTACGGATCGCTGCCTGTTCTAGAGCTGTGCTCAAACAACAGACTAATTAAAAATATCGAAGAAATTGAGAAACAACTAAGGGGGCTACTAGATGACGAATCTACCTCTTACTAAACAAAAGCAAAAAATCGACCAGCTCGAAAAAGCATTGATGGACCTTTGGGATTCGTTATCACCGAGTCTAAGAGGGAAAAAACTGTTGTGGGAAAATTTTTTTAACCTGCAAGCGAAAGTGCAATTAGTGAACTTAAAAATCGAAAAGGATTTAAAAAATGAAAATGCAAAGCAATGTTCAGAAAAGTGAAAAGCACGAAATTTTCACAGGATTTCGTAAAGAGAATGTAATTGAAGCAAAACTTTTAGTTGGAGCCGCATTCAAAGATGACGGTGTTAGCTACTACAAAATTAGACTCATGATGTTTCCAGGGTACACTTACTATTTGGTAAAGAACCAAAATGCCGTTGATAAATACACGGTCTACTCACGCATGGTCGTGGATGATAGAAATAAAAACCAAGTAAAGTTTTTGAACCCTGTCGGGAACGGCCTTTTAGACTCAAAACTTCAAAGCTATTTGGAAGTCAGATTTCCAATGCTTCGAGCTTATGTGTACATGTCACTTTATCCACAAAAACAAAATTATAAGGAATAAATTTGAATAATCAAAAAATGTTTTCTGCTCTTACGTTGATTCTAATTGTCGCCTTTCCAATGCTTGGCTTTTGCAGCGTTGAATCAAGTCTTGCCGCCGTTCAGTCAAAGCTGATCGGAACCATCTTGCCGCTAGTTGCAATCATCGGGCTTGTGTTCGCAGGCCTTTCGTTTGTGGCCGGTAGTCAAAACGCAAGAAGCCATTTGGTTCTCGCCATTATCGGTGCCGCAATCGGTTTTGGAGCCCCAAGTATCGTGAGTTGGATTCAGTCACTGATTCACTAATTTTAACAAAGGACTTCCGTGTTTTCGGAAGTCCGATTTTTTGGAGATTAAAAATGGAATTAAAAGTAACCGAAGTCAGTCGATGCTTAGATAAAAAAATGATGATCATGGGATTTGAAATTCCTGATTTGCTTTTTATTTTTCTAACGATGTCGATTTTAAACTTCCTCTTTGGAGCCACCAATTTGAAATTGCTTTTTGTTTGGCTGCCCAGTGCTGCAGTAGCATTAACGATTAAGCTCACCAAGCGCGGTAAACCCGACAATTTTCTGATTCATTGGCTCAGATTTCAAATTAAGCCAGGAGTATTGACGGCTTTTCATGATCCGACAAATCAGACACCTGCGCCAACTCTTTTACAAAGGAAGTCCGCATGAGTACAAAATTAGCTGATTACTTACAAGTCTGGGGACTTGAAGAAAATCATATTGTCTTTACGGATGGATCGTTTGGTCTAGGTTTCAAACTTAAGCCGACGGACGCAAGCTGCTGGTCAGTAGATCAAGCCAATGAGTATTCGCAAAAATTGATTCAGTTTTTGAATGGTCTTCCACCAGAAATTGATTTTCAATTGGTCAGCGACATCAAAGCCGGAAACGATGAAATCATTCATAGGCATCAATCGTCAGATATTTCTGAGAGCGATGTCGTTCGAGAACTAACAATTGAGCGAGTTAAGAAGTTTTCTGATCTGGACTCTGACGGCTTACTACCAAGCCATGGCTTAATCCTATTTGTAAGAAGAAAGGCAAGCAGCTCGTTACTCACAAAAGCGAATTTCTTTTCTAAAAAAACTGATTTTCAAGCAATAGCGGAAGATAAATTAAAGCGCGAATTAGCCATCAGTGAACGGCTTTCACATGACCTTTATTCAAGCATATCAGCCCTTGGCCTTGAGCCAGAGATTTTGAGTCCAGAAACTCTTTTAAAGTTGATGTACCAGCAATGGAATCCAAATCGAAAAATTGTTCTTGGTTCAGTCAACCCAGACAATCTTCGAAGCAGCTTACTGTTCACTGACGTCGGTATTGATCAAAAGGGATTTATGATGAGTGACTATAATTACAGAGTCATCTCGCTAAAACTTTTACCTGATCAAACGTATGCGGTTATGGCGGCAAAGCTTCGGGAACTGCCATTTGATACAAGGCTATCGCTAACGGTTCATGTGCCGAATCAGCAAAAAGAACTTGAAACTTTGCAAACTCAGCGGCGAATTGCATTTTCGATGGTCGCCGGAAAAAAAGTTGGGGTTGCCGACTTAGAGTCTGAAGCCAAATTCCGGGATCTTGAAACTTTGTTGGAGCAAATGGTTTCACAAGGCGAAAAAGTTTTTCACATAAGTTTGCAAGTTCTAGTTCGATCAAAATCAGTAGATGACCTAGATAATAAGGTTTCAGAAGTTTTGGTGAAAATCCGCGAAATGGCTGGAGCCGAAGCAATGGAAGAAACCTTAGCCGCTTTTGATATTTTCAGCGAAACAGCGATTCCAAATTCAAGATGTAAAGAGCGAGTTAAAAGGATTAAGACTTCGAATCTTTGCGACTTACTTCCAGTTTACGGGTCTTGGGGCGGACATAAAGATCCAAAAATTTTGCTCAGATCTAGACTTGGTAGCCTTGTCAGCTTTAATCCGTTCACAAGCGAGCTAACAAACTCGAACCAAATTGTCAGCGGCGGCTCCGGCAGCGGCAAGTCGTATATGACGAACATCCTGATGATGCAAATGATGAAGGAAAATCCGAAGATTTTTATTGTTGATATTGGAGGCTCTTACAAAAAAATCTGCGAAAACTTCAACGGTCAATATATTCAACTCGGCGTTGACACCGAGCTTTCAATAAATCCATTTGATCTGGCAATTGGCGAAACTAAACCTACCAGTCAAAAAGTAAAATTCATTTTAAGTCTTGTTGAGATCATGACTAAAGAAAATGAAAAACTTCAACTCGGTAAACTTGAAAAATCTGAAATTGAATCGGCTATCGAAAAAGTTTATGAAATTTCAAAAAATCCGAGGCTATCGGATTTAAGAAAACTTTTACTTGAGCACGAGGACGTTGACATCCAGCGCATAGGTAAGATTTTAGCAAGTTGGTGCGGCAACTCGCCCTATGGAAAATTCGTCGATCAAAAAACAACGCTTCAGTTGCAACGTCCCTTGGTCTGTTTTGATCTAAAAGGTATGGAATCTTATTCAGATCTGCAATCGGCATGTCTATTTATCATTACCGACTTCGTTTGGCGCGAAGTTCAGGCTGATAAATCAAAAATGAAGTTTTTGATTCTAGATGAGTGTTGGAAGTTAATGGAAAACGACTCGGCTTCTTTATTTATTGCCGAAGTATTTAGGACATTTAGAAAGTATATGGCATCGGCCATTGCGATCTCACAAAACATTGATGACTTTGCCAAAAGTAAAATTGCAAATGCGATTCTTCCGAATTCATCAATCAAATGGGTGCTGAAACAAAAAGGGGCCGATAAAGAACGCCTCAAAGACATACTGGGGCTTAATCCAAATGAAGTGGATCTGATTTCTTCATTGGGACAAGAGCGCGGGTCATATTCCGAAGCCTTCTTGATGGCCGAGGATTCAAGAGCTGTTGTCATCATTGAGTCAACTCCGCTTGAGTACTGGCTTGCGACCACTGACGGTCGTGATCTTGGAAAAATTGAAGATTATAAAAAACAATATACAGAAATTTCGCAACTTGAGATTCTAAAAAAGCTCGCGTTTGAATTCCCAAGGGGAATTGCCGCTCACGAACAGAAGCGAAATCAGCTATGAAAAAATTAATTTCAATTTTAATAGCGGCATCCCTTGTTGTCTCAACTCCGGCAAAAGCGGATATGTTTGGAGGAGACCTCATTTATCTGGCTCAAATTTTAGCAAATGCAATTAAGCAGTTAACCGAGCTGAAAAACTTGGTTGAAACCGGCGAAGACCAACTAAATCTTATGCGTGAAATAAATCGAGGGATCAATGATTCGCTAAACCTTGCACGAATAATCAATCCCAATATTGATCCAGGAATTTACAAAGACTGGCAAAATGTCGGAGATGCCTTAGTCAAGCTACAATCCATTTACGGAATTGTGACAAATTCGCCGGACTCAAAAGTCTATTCAGACACCGATCAAAATGTGGCTGAAGCCGTTACTTTAAATAATGATATTTACAAGTACACGCAGAACATTGACGAACTCGGTGAAGCCATTAAAGATTTTAGCCATGACGTATCGCCAGGTGGAGCCCAAAAGCTAACGGCTCAAACATTAGGGGTCATGCTTCAGGTAATGAATCAGAGCCTGAGAACACAAGCGACAGGGCTAAAACTTCAGGCGCAAACAATGGCCGTGCAAAATAAAAAAGAGAAAGACTCGACCAAACAGTATCTAGAAACCGCAAACACCCTTCGGGTCGCTATGAAAAAAGAAAAAATTCAATTCGTAGCGCCTAGATTTTAAGGAGTAAATTATGATTTCAGATATTGGTTGGCTTGCAACAGAAGCAAAAAAGATTCACGAGATATTTTCAGGATACTTTTATCTTGTGGTTACAGTGCTTATGCTATTAGGAATCGCCATTGAATACTTCAAATGGCCTATCGGCGGTGTTCCCAATTTTGGTACAATCGTCGGTCGCGCTCTGATCGCAGCCCTGTTGCTTCATGCTTACCCCGAAATAACAAATACGATTGCAGATGTCACAGACGCAATGGCCGCAAAACTTGGTGATTTGAATAATTTTAAACTGATCCTAGATAAAATGGGAGATAAAGTTGGTGAACTTTCGTGGTCATGGGTCAGTTTCAAAGAAACAATCATGCTGCTACTCAGTTTTCTAACATTTTTCATTCTGTATTTTTCGATTCATATTGCCGATAGTTTTTATATTTACGTTTGGGTAATGCTTTATGTGTTTTCTCCGCTTTTGATTGCGCTCTATGTATTGCCAGTCACAGCTTCGGCAACATCGGCTCTGTTTAGATCGCTGATTGAGGTGGCCTGCTGGAAAATTGTCTGGTCGGTAATTGCGACATTGTTATGGAGTAGTGCTTTAAGTCAGATCAATGGAGATGGAACACAAATCAGTTTTTTAACAGCGATTGGCTTTAATATTATTTTAGCTGGGTCGCTGTTACTAACGCCGTTTGTTGTTCATGCCCTTGCCGGAAGTGGTCTTTCAACGATGGGTAAAGATCTAAGTTCTCTTGCCATCGGAGGAATGACGATCAGCCCAAGCCGAACCATGGGTGCAACAAAAAGTTTAGCCTCAAAAACTATTTCGAATGGAAAAAGTTATTTTTCAAAAAATAATTCGAATAGGAATTTTAACCAAACCAATCAGAAACATTCTGCGAATAATAAATCGCAAAAACAAATTAAGGCATAACTAGGAGTTTATATTATGAAATACACAGAAGCATGGTCTTCAGTTGTATCGCAAAATTTTAATTTAAAAATAGTCACAATTGTTCTTGGAGCACTATCTATTCTTTTAACGATGATAACTCTAAAAATGACTTTCAAGGATTCAGTCATTATCGAGCGTGGATGCTTCTCAAGATCACTTCAGCCAACAAATGACGAGCATTCGAAACAAGAAATTGAAAATTTCTTAAGAGAGGCCTTGTCGCAAAGATTTGATTCTTTAGTCATGGCAACTGATGGGCTGCTTTCACCAGATGAATTGAAACATCGCGATCAGGAGCAAAAAGAATTTACGTCTCGAAATATGAGGCAACGTCTGGTTGTTAATTCTGTCTCTGAAACTGCTGATGGCTTTAAAGTAGACGCTGATCGAATGATTTCGGCGGCTGAAGTCAGATCTGCATTTAAGTTCTCGCTATTGGTAAAACTTGAGTCCAAATCGAGATCCGTTTCAAATCCATATGGCCTGTTGGTTGTATCTGCTAAGCAAATTGATGAAAAACCGAAGGATTCAAAATGAAGTTGGAAGAGGCAAACCTTATAATTTTGAGAATAGTTAACGTAGCGTTAATGTACTTAGGATTAGCTTTCTTGTTGATCCTAATTGTGACCGATGCTGAAGCAAAGTCTTCATTAAGAACCGTCAAGTGTGATGAATCCAAAATGATTGAAGTTTATGTGCGACCAAGCTTCAGCACGATTATTAATTTTCCTGTAAAGCCGGACAATGTGGTTTTGGGTGGGAAAAATCAATTTGCAATTGAGTACGTCAAAAATGATCTTGCTTTAACAGCACTTTCGTCAAATGCGCGAACAAATTTGTTCGTGTACCTATTTGGTCGAAGATGTGGCTTTCAGCTTATGGCGTCGTCTGCCAGTCACGATAATTTAATTCTTGTGCGAGATCCCGAAGAAACAAAAATTAAAGTTCCTTTTAAATAGGTGGTTACGATGGACGAAGAAGTTAAAGTGAGTCTTGTCGGCGATGACGGTCATAAAAGACGATGGGGTTTAGAAAAACTGCTTTATCGTAAAGAAGGTCGAAAGCTGAGTATCAACGCCAAAGTTACTGCGTGGATGTTTGGTCTTTTTATCTTGGCTGGCAGTGCCTACTCGATAATTTCAGAATTTTTTAAACCGACTCCGACTGAAAATTCAGGCCCGATTGGTTTTAATGAACAAATGGGTTCAAAATCATCGGAGTCAGAAAAAATACAAATTCCGAGCGGCAATTCAGAATTCAATAAGTCTCAATCGACAAACAGTAGGTCTAAGGTCGCGGTTTATTATTCTGCTCCAGAGGTCATTGGAAGACCCAACTTAGGAAAAATCCCACCAGGCACAATGGTCAAAGCAAAATTCATTACCGGGGCCTCTAACGGCCCCTTAAAAGCAATTTTTGCGGAGGCCCTAACAATCAACGGCGAGGACATTGCTCCCGAGGGTACGACATTGGTTGGTTCCGGCAGCTCAGGTGAGGACAGACTCACTGTTCAGTTTACCAAACTTGTATTTAAGGATGGCAAATCACAAAGCATCCAAGCCCAAGGCTGTGACCTATCCGACCAAACAGTTGGCGTCAAAGGCAAGAAACTGAGTAAGTACGCGGTCCTTTTAGCAACTGGTGCGGGATTAAATTTTCTGGGCGGAGTTGTTGAAGGATTGCAGGAAAGCCAAGTTCAAAATGGTGTTGCCACGAAAAAGTCAGATTTAAAAAATGCCGCACTCAACGGAGCCTCAAAAGCCGCTCTCGATCAGTCACAGGCAGTTTTGTCAGATTTAAAAAGCAAGAAGTCCGTTATCCAGGTCGATAGTGGAAAAGAATTCTATGTTTTATTCGAAGGAGAATAAATTTGATCTTTAGTCAAAATACGAAAACGAATTCGACACAGGCTCAAACAGATGCCTTTATAAAATTATGCAAAAATCTTGTTTTTGGAATTGGTCAGCCCATTGTTGAAATATTCTATGGAATCAAAAAAGACACGATCCCTTATTTGCCAATATTAACTTGGGGAGTGTTATTTGATTTTTTAACACTGAGTCATCTTGATCAAAAAATATTTAACCTTTTGAAGCTTGGCTGGTTTTTTCCACAAAATCCGATTACCTATTCGATGTATTCTTTTTTTGGAGCTACGTTTGGTTTTTGGATTTGGGGTGCTATTCAAACCAGAAAGAAAACAAATATGATCCAAAGACTAACTGAGGTTTTCCAAGAGACTGGACTTAAAAGTCCAATGGGCAAGCTGCCAAACTTTATTTTTGATAAGCCAGTGGATGAACTCGTCAGACGCCTTCGAATCACAAATGCCTTTATGCCAAAAGCAAAGTTTGATGAGGCCAAGGATCGTTTAGAAAGTTCACTTCAGGTTTACATTGATGAAATCAGTGAAAGTAAAGCTGGCGGCACAGTGGATCTGTTGTATTCGCATTTCGAAATTTCAAAAATGGTCGAGATGAAAGATTTAAAATCCATTGGCAGACATCGGTTTTTGATTGGACAGACGAGAGCAAAAACGATTTATTCAAGCCTTACCGAAACGCCGCACTTATTGATCGGTGGACAAACCGGCGGTGGTAAATCAACTTTTCTTCGCCAAGTCATTACCACACTTTACTGTAATAACACAGACTACAACTTTACTTTGATTGACATGAAAGGTGGCCTCGAATTTCAACTCTTTGAAAATCGAGATCGGATCAAAGTGATTTCAAATCCAAATGATAGCAGTAGCCAGTTTAGTATCCTTGATCAATTGCTCACGGAGCGGTTTGAACTTTTAAAAACGAACCATTGCAAAGACATCGAGGAGTTTCAACAAAAGCCAAAGGATCAATTGAAGTTACCAGAGGGCGTAAAAGCGGAAACATTTAAATTAAATCGCAATATCGTTGTGATTGATGAAGCTGCCGAACTGTTTTTAGCCGGTGGCAAAATTAATGTAAGCCAAGTTCAAGAAATGACAAGAAAAGTAATTCGCCTTGCAGCTCAGGGCCGAGCTGTTGGAATTCATTTGATTGTCGCAACCCAAAAACCAGATTCAAAAGCGGTCAGCTCGCAAATAAAAGCCAACCTAACTGGAATTATTTCTTTTCCAATGGCGACGCTTGGAGCAAGTTTTTCGATTTTAGGAAATGGACGTGCCAAAGAACTACCGTCAATACCAGGCCGCGCTGTTTGGAAATCGGGTCTTGATCAATATGAAGTGCAGACCGCTTTCCTAAGCCCTGATCAAACTAAGATTGAATTGGACAAATGCTCACCACCGAAGGAGGAGACAATTGAAGAAGCGACAGTTTAAAATTAACGATGAAGATATGAAATGCCTTTGGATGCTTTGGCGATGGAAATTACTTTCAACCAGTGCGGTCCACCAGTTGGCTTATAATAAGCGAAGCGTCTATGGTTGTTACATTCGTCTTTTGAATTTGCAAGGTAAGGATTTTGTAATTTCAACCGGCTCGTGGGATCAAAAAACAATTGTCTGGCACTTGGGCGACAGTGGCTACAAAGCCTTATCGACGCAATTTAAAGTGCCCGTTGAGAATGGCTTCCGCTCAGAAAATAAGGACCATGATTTTTGGGTGTCGGCCATTCATCTTGGCGAATGGATCAGCGGTACGCCGGATGATTGCGCAAGTTTTACCGAACAAGAATTAAAGAAAATATCCCTGCAAGACTATCCGAAGTGGGTCCCACATACCAAAGAGCATCGTCCAGATGGCTGGTGGAAGATAGGCCTTGGCAGGCATAATCGAGAAAGTCTTATTGCACTCGAAGTTGAACTTTCGAAAAAATCACCGCAAGATTACAGCGATGTAGGTGCATTTTACTCGAACACCATTGACGTTAGCCAAGTGATTTGGGTTGTTAGGTCTGAATCATACAAAAATTATATCTTGGGCCATTTAAAAAAGGGATCATCCACGCAAGCGTGCGAGCATAGCTTTATCTTGTTCGACCACTATGCTCAGTCTCAATGGCATTCGAAAATTATTGATGGCAAACATCAGGGAAAAAATTTAATTGAGATTCTAAAAACGCCTATGCAACTTGAGATCAACCATGGTTGGGCCAAAGTTGCATTGGATATTCGTAAAAAGCCATTAAAATCAGTACCCCAGCGATTCGCAATCAAAGCTGATTTAGGCCTCAGTAGACAGTACTGATAAGGAGTATGTTTTGAAAATAGTAATTATGTTGGTAATAGCGGTAGTGGGATTGAGTTCATGTACGACATTAAATAAGAATAAATCAGATACAAATAAATCAATTAAAAAGGATGATAACAAATCACCTTCATTAACAGCGCCCAAGGTTAGTAAAGTTTGGGTTCCTGAGAAAATCGAAGGCGATAAATATATCGAAGGTCATTATATGTGGATCTTAGAAAAGACAACGTCATGGAGTCAGTAAAAATGAAAGATGAAAATCAAGTTCAAAAGATTGAACGGATTATTTTAGACCCAGCTACCGTCTCGGTACTTCAAACTATATCGGATCAAATTAGTTCAGAATTGGGTGACTTGGTTCAAGTCACCCAAAAATCTGTCGCGAATTTTATTATTCGAAAAAGGTCTCAATCATTGTCGGCAGATGAAATGTCAGAGTTTTTATCTGAAAACTACGATCTAATAAAGGCGTTAAAACACGCTACTCAAAAGGCGATTACGGCTAAACACCAAGGAAATAGTATAGAAATCAGTGATATTTTAAAATTTATTCAGACACCCAGCGTCGTTGAAAGTGCATCGACTAGTAAGACCTACGGACGACGAAAGAAAATTAAACAGTCCTCCTCTCTTGCCTTAAAAGAAAATTCTGTAGCTTTAAACCTAAAGGATAAAGAACCCTCTCTGAACACTCATTCATTACCCTTAATTTTTTCAAAAAATGCTGAAGGCAACTAGATGAACACACAGCTTAATATCATTTGCATATAGACAGAAAAATGAGAAAATCAAATCAACAAAAAGGCGCGCAATCGCCTCTGATCATTGAAAAAAGAATAGGTGGAGAAATTAGTAAAGAACAACCTTTTAGTTCTTTTCTTACTAGACAAGACTTTTACTTGTCGCCGCAAAATGCAGCTCAGTATTTAGATGTAAGTGTAAAATTTATTTATGAGCTTATTCAAAGTGGCAAATTAAAGTCTCAACGAATTGGGAATCGAATTAAAAGGATAAAAGTAAAAGATTTAAATGAATGGCTTATCGCTCAAGACATGAAGTTTGGGAGTTAGTTATGTCAAAAATAGATTCAGCGGAATTGAAAAATGTAAGTCGTAAGCTACATCGTAAAGCCATCAGAATTAATGGAGAAAAATTTGAAAAACGTTTTTCTCGAAAATCCGATGCGGACAAGTGGTATTCTGAAAAAATTAGAGAAAAGGAACTCATTGAAAATGGCCTTAGTTTTGTAAAGTCTGAGACCTCGATTCAAGAGTTTTCGATGCAATGGTTAGAACAGAGGAAGCTCAACGGAAAACCCTTAAGCTCTTGGGAAAGCGATGAAACTCGACTGAGATTGTATATCCAGCCTAAGTTCGGAATGAGAGAGATGAATCGAATTACAACATCCGAGTGGGAATCTTACTTAGATTCCCTTGTTGCCAACGATTTAATAGCTCCGGCTACTCGAAATCGCGTTCGTTCACTGGCTACAAAAATGTATAACGATGCTTTAAGAAAAAATATCGTATGTTTTAATCCTGTGAGTCCTATACCAAAACTTAAAGAATCTATGGAGGCCTGGGATTATTGGTCGTCGACGGATGACATCGTTCAGTATCTTGAGGAAGCTAGAAAAGAGTCGGACTGGTTTTATTTATTTGCCTGTTTGTCCTTAAATTTAGGCACTCGTATCGGAGAAATTTTAGCGCTCGATTTTGAAGATGTTAATTTAAGTCAGAGGCGTATCCAAATTGCAAAAATTTTCGAAGAGACGAGTGGTGAAGTTTTTCATAGAACTAAAACTCATAAGGTGCGATGGTTAGGAGTCAATGATTCGTTGTTTGAAGCACTGATGGAGTATCGAAACAAAGCGAAATACTGCAAATCAAAAGACCCGATTCTTTGTGATTCCAATGGAAAGCG
>JAYTTH010000363.1:0-4698 GCA_043745515.1 Pseudobdellovibrionaceae bacterium
AATAGTCTTTAATCGATTTCGAATTGAAGGCATATATATGAAACTAACAAATCAGCAGCTCGAAGTCATCGTCAATAAAGTTTTGAAATCATGGAAAGACAATTCAGTGATTGAATTCAAAGCCGACGAAAAAAAAGTTTTTAACAGAATGATGGAAGCTATCAAAGCCGACCTTCAAAAAGAATTGGACTTAGAGGCCGAAGTGAATCAAATGTTGGATAAACTTGAAAAATCCAATTCAGGTGAATTTCAGCGGTTTAAAATGTACCCGATGCTAAAGCAAAAACTCGCTAAAGATAAAAAGGTGATTTTATGATTTTGTCGGAAGAGCGTCAGTCTCATTGGGCTCATTTGTTGACGGATAAAATTTGGAATGATGACTTGGTAAATTACACGGATGAAGACCAAGCCTTGAGATTGGCAAAAGTAGCGATCAAACAATTTGTAGACAAAGACACAGACATTGATACAAGGGCACGAGCCAAAGTGGCGTCGCTAAAACGAAACGTGATGGAAGGCTCTCCTGAGTGGGACATCATGTACAAAAAATATTACGAAGAGGAATTAAAGAAAAATGGCTAAATCTAAGAAAAAATCGGCTCCTGTAAAAAAATCGCCTGTTAAGAAAATGGTCAAAGCAATATCGGTAAAAGCAAAACCGGTTCTAAAAGCGAAAATGAAAGCTAAACCAGCTGGCAAAAACCCTGTAGCTTTGAAAACAAAACCAAAAGCGGCGGGTAAACCGGCCGTTGCTAAAAAAATACCTCCGGCTAAAGTCGCTAAAAAAGTGACGGTAAGCAAGCCGACTCAAGCGGTTCCATCAAAATCTATGACGAGTCATTCAATGCCTAAAAAAGATGGGAAATCGGAAAACTTCTATAAAAGTTTTTTAAAGCCTCTTGATGATCGAATGGTCGTCGTTGTTGGCGAAGGTGAAAAAATGACTCCAGGCGGACTTTACATTCCCGATACTGTGACCGATGTGTCTGGAAATTTTAAAGGTAAAGTGATGGCAATAGGTCGCGGGCACATGAATAAGAAAGGCAAAGTAAAACCGTTGGATGTTTCAGTTGGGGACCATGTTGTGTTTTCTCAATTTTCAGGAAGCAAAGTCGACATCGAGGGCGGAAAAGTCATGGTTATTCGCGAGTCTGATGTTTTGGGTATATTGAAATAGAGCTACGCGCTGCGGGCTGAATAACAGGATTGGGAACAATATGAAAATATTTTTATTTTTAGTGACGCTGGCAAATTTGGGTTTAGCCAATCAAATTGATTGGAAAGGTGGCTATCGTTTTGAGTATTTAGAAATTGATCGCCCCAGTCTTGCGACTCCCTATGCGCGAAAATCATATGGAATGCAGTATCTCTATTTGTCTCCTAAGCTGATTGTTTCAGATGGCATCCAAGTGGTTACTCGATTTGAAGTAATGGGTGATGCGGACTCTAGCTACAATTCGTATTTGGGATCGATTTGGGGTCGGGGTAATTCTGATTCGGGTACCTATTCTTCAAAGTCCAATGCTCTGGGCAGGAATTCAACAAGTATTCCGATCAAAGCATCGCAAATGTATCTGAATATCAGTCAGGAAAATGGCTCGTTAATTATAGGACGAGCGCCATTTGAGTTTGGTATCGGAATGAATTACAGCGCAGGCGACAGGTTGTTTGATCATTGGAATAACAATCGTGATCAGGTGGCGTATAAATTCCTGATCGACAATATGATTTTGATGCCGTTTGTCTCGAGGCACTTTGATGATGGCTATCAGCAAGGCACTCTAGTTCAAGATGAGGGGTTTTCTATTCTATACGACAACAAGCAAACCGGAAACCAAATCGGAGTTTTGCTTGAAAGACGTAAAGCTAGCAGTGGCGCGAACGACATTCCGGTCGGCGCGAGCAACGCCAGCGGTGTGGCTGATTCTCGGCAAGGTGATATGAATGTTCAGAGAACTAATTTCTTGTTGTCCAAAGACTGGGATTTTTTTAGTTTTCGAATGGAAGCTGGGTTTTTATCAGGTGATTTAGGTTTGGCTAAAAATGGCGAAAGCGTGAAAGCCAATGGATACGGAGTCGCCACCGAATGGATATTCAAAACAGAATCGAATTGGAATTATAATTTGCGCGCTGGTATAGCTAGCGGTGACAATCCAGATACAAACGATTATGAAGGTTTTCAGTTTGACCGCAATTATGATGTTGCTTTCTTAATGTTTAATCACCGCTTGGGCACCTACGATTTACTAAGATCAGGCGCTATTAGAGATACTGTGAATTTATCTGTGGCTAACAGCCCGGATGACGAAGCAATCAGCAACGCATTTTATATTTCGCCAGTTTTTAAATATCGCTGGAGTGATAAGATGGATCTAAATCAAACAATCACTTGGGGACAATTGGTAGCTAAACCATTGTCAGCCAAGGGAATCGCAAAAGATCTTGGTTTTGAATATGATATTGAGCTTGTTTATAAATTACGCGAAAAAGTGCAGTGGGTAAATCAAGTGGGATTTTTATCACCGGGTGGAGCATTTAAGACGGATGCTGTGCCGGGATCAGACAATAATTTTACATACGGCTTTGTATCTAAAATCGGTTTGCAGTTTTAAAATCATTTTTATTCCAAAACCCAAATCCATCCTGGACTTGGGGGAGGACCAATTCAAAATTTGTAAAATAAGTTCGCTGCGTGGGGATTATTGACCGCCACGTAAGCCTGTTCTTAGCAATGGAGTTGCTGTAGCGCCTCGAGTGCCGTTAGTGCCCCGAAGACCTCGCAAAGCGTTTGTAACGACTGCTCCCGGACTATCAAGTGAATCTGCTGAGCCCTGCTTAACTAAATTAGTATTGTTGATAAAATCTTTAAGTACCGACGAGCGGGTATCGGTCAATTCTTTCATTATGTCGCGGTACATGTCGCTGTCCACTAAACCGTTTCTTCGGGCAAAACCCATGCTGTCATTCATTGTAGAATACAGGTCGGTATTGAGTGATTTTAAAAATCCAAAGTTTTCTAAAAAGCTTCCCCAGCTAGTTTTGAATCCCAGGGCGTCGTTTGAACTTCTTGCTGTGCCCATGTCGCGAAGACTTGAGAGGACTTCTTGTTCTTGGTCAGCCAAAGAATCTTTGTACAAAGATGAGATTTCTTTTCTCGTGTCTTTATATTCGCCGTCAATACTTCGCAATAAATCTCGAATTAGATTTTTAGCCATCGCTTTTTCTTTTATCGCCAAATCTTTGTCTTTTCGATAATCACTAAGCACACTTCGAGTTTCGTAAGCGTCAGCTAATGCGGATGAAACCTGGGGTAGTTCAAACTTATGAGTTAGCATATCTTTCAAAAAGTCTTTTAGATTTGCATTAAAGTAGGCCAGAGCATCGGCGTCTGTAATTGTAAGGTCTTTTTTCTTTTTACCCTTAGCCGCTTTTTTTGATGCCTTTAATATTTCGATGAATCGTTTTGATTTGCATTCAAGTTCGGCTTTTCCATCTAAATGCTTGCATGCCTTGTCTACTTTTTTGTAGAGAAGTTTTGCGCCGTCTGTTTCTTCTTCATCGTCAGCGTTGTCATCCTTGCCGTCGTTTTTGGCGAGTTTCGCTTTCTTTGCTTTATTAACTTTTTGAGCTATCAGGCTCTCTTCCAATCGTCTTTTAATTTCTGCAAAGTTGTCGGCCGCACCTTTAAAAGCAATTTCATTAACTTCACCGCGGCATTTTGGACAATCCGTTCCTTCAGCAACTCCGTAAAAGACAGCCTTTGATTTTCCATCTTTATAGATTAAATAAACTTGGTATTGTCTGCCTTTCCCATCTTCGTCTTTAACTGTTACTACATAGTCTTCAAATTTGTCTGGTTTTGCAGCTGTTGCTGGGGCCACTGCTGTTGGCGTTCCTCGGACTTGAGCTGATCGGGCGGCTCCGGCAGCAGCTTGTGTTGTGCCTGATATTACTATAGTAGCATCGGTTCCCGTGGTTGCGGCCGCTGTCTCGTCTACTTCGACTCGTGTTTCCACTGGCGCTACTGCCGTTTTCTTTGCGGCTTCGGCTTCATCTGCCGCTTTTTTGACTGCCGCTTCTTCGGCTGTTAGTGTTTTACCGGTTGCGAGTTTTATTTTAATAGTTGCGAGCATTTTTTTACGTTGGTCTTCAGTAGTTCCGACTGCGCCGTCTAAATTAGTGACGGCACTGGGTATTCGTTCCATTGATGAAAACTGAACTTGACCTTCTATATGTGGGTCACTGCCCGAGATTACAAATCCCAGAGCGCTGAATAAGGTTCCATACAAGAACCACTGTTTGTATTGCGATTTCATAAATCCTCCAAAAATGTGAGCCATCCCGGCTGTTTTTTCTTAATCCAACTAAAGAAATTGCAATCCGAATGACATTGGCACACAATCTCGGTCCATTCTAAATTTTTATCTAAGCCTTTGAAATAAAATGGGATTTTTGAATGTTTGGGCGGCGTCTCAGGTTGAAACGCTGTCAAACATTTGGTGTCTCAACATGAGAAAGCTTTAAATCCATATAAGTTTCAATACCTTGACTTAAAAGGTGGAAACGCTTTATGAGTCATAAAATGCCTCTGTTTAAATTTGAAAAGAATCCATCAGTACCTACTCATCTGTCGATCTCCGGCGATCAGTGGCTGAGTCCCAGTTGGCAAATGCAAAACTCCTTGAAGTCAAAAAAAGA
>JAYTTH010000364.1:0-4694 GCA_043745515.1 Pseudobdellovibrionaceae bacterium
GCGAAGATTTCAGTCAGATTCTGTTTGTCCCATGAAAGGCCAGTTAATCGCCGAGTGTTTGGATCAGAAAGTAAAAGAGTAGAATCTTTGCCTAGGCGGCCATATTCGAAGGTTTCTCGGTCAAAATAGCTGGGCAAATCCCAATCGCCCTCAAGTTTAGCAGTTTGAAAATGTTTAAGTGTTTTTGTCGTCAGTGAATGACAGATTCCAAGCTCTTTTAATTGTGGCAGCAGTCGCGCGCCGCCAGCTAAAATAAGAGTTTTAGCAGTGATCAAGTTTCCAGAGTTTTTATGAACATTAAAAATTCGATAGCGATTTTTAAAAAAACAAATTCGCTCGACTTCAAAGTTATCTATCAATTTTAATCCCGCATGTATGCCGGCTTGAAGCAGCTCATTTGAAAAACGGCTGGGCGACAAGTGAAAAGCCAAAGGCTCATAAATTGCTGATTGATGAGTAGGCCAGTTAAATTGTGGAAACCGCCTTTGACCGTGCTGCGAGGTTAGCACTTCAAATGGTATTTGCCTTGTGGCCATCATTTTCAAATTGGTTTCGTAGTCTCTATATCGCTTTTGATCAAAAAAATAGAGGCTTCCATTGGACTTCGTTTGTTCTGTCAAAATTCCTTTTTCTTGATAGCATTTTATAAGTTTGATTGTATTAGTCGACATTTCAATATGATTGCTGTTTTCATGAAATGTGCGAATCATACCACCAGAATGAGTGGTGGCACTAACAGTGTGTCTGCCATGATCTAGTAGTATTAGATTTCGAAATCCCAGGCGCGAAAGTTCAAAGGCAATACTGCTGCCTAGACAACCCCCTCCGACAATAGCAATATCAAATTCTGTATCATTCATGCGTGCTCCGTCAAATTGTGTAGAGCCAAATTAATCTCATGTGCCTTGATGGGCATAAAAATCGAAAGGGTTGGCATGAGGGCTTCTAGCCTATAAACATCATCGCAATCATCACCGAACTGATCGATAACTTCGTCTAAATAGGATACAAGATGACGACTAGCCGCGCGAATGTTGATGTTCGGTAGGGCAAAGTAGGCATCTATATCGCGACTAAACCGACACGCTTTTTGCTCGGCTGACATTGCTGGTTTTGAATCCGGGTTGGTTTCTAATTCTTGTGCTCTTACTATAATTTTTTGAATTTGCATTTGCAACTGGTAGGAAAATTGAGCAAAGGAGTCCAGCTTGAAATCTGACTCCGATGTTTGGGGTCTTAAAGTGCATAAGTAAAGTCTAAGAAAATCCGAATCGCCTTTAAAATCATCTGCCCAAATAGCATGATTTCTGCTGGTTGAAAACTTCAAGCCATCTAATGTCAGAAACTCGTTAGTAACAACTGCACTTGGCAGACGGGCGTTGGTATCCATGGCTTTTAGAAGAGCCGGAATAAACAGTAAATAGTGAAAACTATTGTCGAAACCAAAAAAATGAATCCATGTTGAAGAGGATTTTGAATACGCCTCGTATTGCGCTGCCATTTCAAACCAAACGTGAAGATTGTTATCTAGATCCGGTGCTAAAATTCCAGCTTGGTGGTTGTGGGGATGGGAAACCAATAATTTCAAATTACTTTTGCTTTGAACCCGTTCAACTAACTTGCGTAATCGGATCGGCAAAAACTGATTCTTTAAATCATCGGTAATCAAAGGTAAAAAACGACTTAGTGAAAACGTATGAACCTCGACTTCTTGAAATTCTGAAGACTTGTTGCATCTGGCGCATGATGGCTCGAGAAGGGCAGCCGGTGAAACAACGATTCCACACGATTCGCAGGCTCCACGACTGGACGAATGGCATTCGGGACATTTTGCATTGATCAGGGCGTCTATTAAAAATATATCACAATGACTGCAATAGGGAAGTGGCAGAAGTTCTTTTTGAATAATACCAGCATTCAAAGCTCTAGCTGCGAACTCGACGACTTTCGTTTGATATTTTTTATCAGTTCTTGGTTCAAAAAAATCATCGAATTTGATATTTAGATTCCGAAAGGCTTTTTGAATCCTGCTTCGCTGGGTTGTTTGAAACTCGTCATAGTCAGTTTGTAAACTTTGTGCTTTTTCATTTACATAGTTTTGATGATCGTCCGTGAAGCTATGGCTAGAAACTGTGACTTGTTTGGATTTAAGATACCGGGCAACAATATCACTAGCCAAATAAGGCCCACTGATATGTCCCAGATGGAGGGGACCATTGGGTGTAGGCGGTGCCGCCGTAATTATCGTCGTGTTCGGAAGTGCTGGAATATCTGAGTCCTGACTATATATAGAGAGAAATTCTAACGGATCAATCTGAGTGTTTCTAATAGAATGGCGCACGTACGCGGGGATTTGAATTAGGTCACTTTCGTGAATGGGTTTAACTTTGCCATCAGTATCTATTTCACCAGAACCCCTGATAATGAAAAAAATTTCCGGCTCAAAATGAGCATGGAGTGTGGTTTGACCCAAACTTGGAATTCGGCAAAACGTAGGATTTAAAGCCCCTTTGTGATGCACGTTTGGCAATTGGCCGCACAAGATTCCGTACGCGTCTTTATATTCGATTTGATTCATTGAGGTCGCAATCATTTTAGTCATCCTTAAAATAGTAAACTGAATACGTGCAACCTAGCCGATAATTACAGTGAATAAAAATGATCTAAATTCATATTAATTGTTGAAAAAAATAGAATGATTGATAGTGTCCATCGCAGAGGACGTGCGAGATGAAATTTGATCAGCTCCAATATTTTGTAGAAACCGCCCGCCGCCAACATATTGGCCAAGCGGCCCGCTTTTTAAATATTTCTCCAAGCGCCATCAGTCACAGTATCGCCGCTTTAGAGGACGAATTCGGTCGAGCCCTGTTTGAAAAAATCGGTCGTCAAATCAAACTCACTCAACATGGAAAACTGCTTCTAGATCGGGCCGAATTTCTGTTGACCGAAGCCAGTCGAATTCGTGAAGAGCTGGCTTCCGAACAATCGACTATGCGGGGCCACTATCGAATGGCTGCAACCCATACTCTTTGCTCTGAATTTTTAACTCCGGTTTGGATGAGTATTCAAGAGGAACACCCGGCCTTGACCGCCACCCTTCAAACTTTACGCTCTGGAGAAGTGCTGGCGCGGGTGGACAGCGGTGAAATTGATATGGGAATTTGCTTTTCGCCTCAATCGGGGCCCAATCATGAACAAGAATTATTGCATCAAGGGCGCCTTGTAATAGCCTTAGGTAAAAAGCACCCGTTTTTAAAGGATCGTCGAATCGAAGATTTAGATCGCTACCCGATGATAGCGGCCTTGGCAGCTCAAGGGATTGAAAATTGTGAAAATCACCCAGCATTTCAGCGTATGCGAGTGCAGCCAAAAATTTCAAACATGTATGATAGCTATGATGTCGCCATTAAAGCTTTAAAGCACAGTCATACTTGGACGTTGCTACCCGACTTTTTAGCGTACAGCCATCGAAACGAGATTGAAACCTACATCCCCAGAGGTTGGGACGCCGACTATAAAATAGTGGCTGTATGGCCAAAATACCGCATTAGAACCCAAGCTCTGGATTATGTTATCAATCAAGTGGCAGAAAAAATACGCTTAGCGGCCCTTACTAAATAAAAATGCGTATCCTAATTCGTTACTTTAATTGAACGAAATTGATAAAAACTAATCATTTTTCGACCCTATAAAATTCAGGTAGTAATTGTCCTCATAGATCCTATGGGGGCAAAATGAAGTCATTGTTAAAACCAGAGTTCTGTAGATGGTCGGTCGCCTTAACAGTAAGTATATCTCTTCTGGGTCTAACGATTCGAAGCTTGGCAGTTGCCGATGTGGCTCTTTCTGAGAGTATGTGTCTGCGTGGATTTGGTAGCCTTGTCTTAACAGGCATTTGGGCCAAAGCCCAAGGGCATTCCTTAATACCTCGATCGATAAAAAATCAATTTGTTCGCGCTGTGGTCGCTGGCCTGGCGTTGACATTTGTAACCGCAAGTTATCGCTGGCTGTCCGCTTCAGCTGTTTCAGTGCTATCCAATGCCGATATCCCAATGCTAGTCATTCTTGGATCTTGGATTGGTCAGACCTCGTCTATTCGTGCAAAGACTTTGTCCTGTGTTTCCATCGTGTTACTGGCAATATATGGATTGGGCATTCAATCTCAGACGAACTGGCTTTTAGGTCTTAGCAGTCTATTTGTTGGGCTCATATTACTGTGTTTTGGGTATTCATTTATTAAAAAGAGTATGCAGCAAGAAAATAGAGCAATCACAACAATGACTCCTGCCTTGGCTTTAATCGTATTTGGAGCGGTACAAAAAATCACCGAGCCGATTATAATTTCGCCTAACTGGAATTCTAATTTAATTGTTTTAGGAATCGTGTCCGGCCTAGCCATGTTTTGTGCCTACTATGCCACGATGAAACTTTACGATGTCGCTGACATTGCGATTGCAGAATTTCCAACGCTTGTGGCTTCGTTAGTGATTCAGCCAGCAGAGGCTGTACTTTTTCATCAACCGTTAGAAGCCAAACCGTTCGTGTTAACTTTCGTTTTTATTATAGTGACCTATTTTATTTTGAAAAATGATGAGCCAGCCAAGTTGGTCGCCCATGTCCAATAGTCTTCCTAGAGTTGCTCAGACATTAGATTTTAGCTGTGGACCAGCATGTTTTGAAAGTATGTTTCA
>JAYTTH010000365.1:0-4688 GCA_043745515.1 Pseudobdellovibrionaceae bacterium
ACAGAATTCTCGCCCCAGCGAATGGCTTGAAGGCGCAATCGCCGGATAATGAGCCAAGGAGAGGTGTATGGAAAAAATAAAAATCTTTAAATTATTGAAGGGGCAAAAAGAAGGCAACGAGCATCCGCTCAGAAAATCGACCAAGGGTTATAGCGAGTCGGTTTTGACTCCAGTGTCTATGACCGGGGTGAATTTTCGAAGTTTTGCTGGCTGGAAGTAAAAGTAAAAGGCCTCCTTAATGTTTCGAATATGACATTGATACCGCAAAAGGTTTTCCCAAAAGGACCCACCGGTGAACTTGAAAATGTGGTGCGATTGCCTAGTTGGCGAAATAAAGACCTTTTGGGTAAATTTTGTCTAACCGTCAGTGACCTAGTGTTGGTGCCTGCGGCGTTTGTAGCTTTAATGGTTTAGTAAATTAACAAATTTAAACGGTATTTACCGAGAGGAGGATAAAATGTATATCGAGAACACGAACAAAATAATATCACCAGTTTCTAAAATTAATTCGACTCAATTAGATCAATACAAGCATTCATTTCACGACGTTTTTCAGCGAACACTGAATAGTAGCTATTTTTGACGTTGAAAAAATATACCTTTCAGAAAAAGTAGATCCGGTAGAAATGTTTACCCAAGTCGGGGATAGTATTTAACTTCGAAGAATTCTTTAGTAAGCAGCTTGACCGTACCCCATTGACTGGCGGAGTTATTTAAGGAATCATTAAACGCCTAAAACCCTGCTGATTGTTTTTGATCCCCTATCCAAAGTTCATCTCGAATTATCGAAATAGTCGGTCCTCTATACAGAAAAGGTCTCTCAATCTAAGACATTTCTGAGCAAACCGGTGGAACTGGGTATTCCATTTGGAGTGCATTATGAAAAGATAAAAAAGTCCTCCGATCACAAGATCGTGAAGTCATCATGGGCCGAAATCAATACCCGACAATTTAGGCATAATTCTTGTATAACATCCCCATACCCTAGGAGTTCAAATTCATGTTATTTTTACGCTCTCGATACGTATGGCTAATGTTTATTTGTTTTACACAGCTGACAAATGCTGACGAGCTGGGTACTCAATCCATTTCAGATTTTTGCCAACGTAACATGCTTCTTCGGTTTTTAAAGGTCAAATCCGACAGTTCCGCATACTCAGAGTATTCAAAAAAAAGGACATCGGAACTTGAAATAATAGCAAGTCAGTTGCCACAAGCGGATAATTCCTGGGAGTTAAGTTTAGTTCCTACAGAGAAAACACGTGAGGCTGGGGCTGCAAAAAATAAAATGCGCTGGGTAAATGATGAGCGTGGACTTAGGGAAGAGGCTGAACGCAGGGGGATGTAAGAGCGGGCTGGATATACTTCAGCAAAGACTTGCGACTCACGAAGTAAATGGAGGAGCGATTGTTCGAACTGACATTTATGGTAAGATATTAGGAACCCACATTTATGAAGATGGTGTCAGGAGAGCCGCTTTGAAAATTTTTAAACGTGTTCGAGGTCAAGTTCTTTCGCCAGGGAATTTGTTTGACGATTTAAAAGATGCATTCTTTGAATCGAGTGTGAGGCGTGAAAATGTTGAAGATTTGGTTTGGGATGTATTGGGTTTACTGGCGACATCAGGACCTAACATTAACCAACGAGTTAAGTCATGCCAGAATTCATCTGCGATTTTAGAGGGCCGATTAGACTCCCAATTTCATTTTGCATTGAAATACATTGCAGGTGCGTTGCCGTTGCTCGATTTTCGTTACTTAAAACTATTTAAAAAAATGTACTCAGCTCCGTCAAACGTGCGTGTAACTTGTGACAACGGAAAATTCTATCACTTTTGGATGTCGGCATACTTATCTCGGGAACTAGTGAAACGAGATGGCCTATCTGTGCAGGCTGCAAAAAATGCGTCTTATGCGTCAGAGATTGGCTACCAGGCATTGCGAGATGTTGTCGGAAAAGAGAGCGAAGATGTCAGTAAGAGTTTATTTGGGAATCTAGGTAACCATGATCTTTTCTCGCCCGTCGTAAATATCGTTCGAACTGATTTAGCGTTAGCGGCCGGAGGGGCGACTTTTGGCGCGTTATCGACAACGACGAATTCAAATTCAGTTTTGTCTATCGATAAATCCCTACAAAATATTCTTTCAAAATCAGGTCAAGGTCTCTCGGTAGACGTTAACCTAAACGGGAAAACTAAAATGATTTACGAAATGTACCATTGGATAAATGCACTGGCACCGTTTGAGGCGATGGATAGTTTATGAGTTATGCTCGACGAAAAATCCATCAGATCGAAATAAACCATGCTAGATCATGAAAATTATTGGTCGACCAATCTCGAGGACTCGCAATAAATCGTAAGTATTTAATTTTACTCAGTTTCGATTTTTAAAAAGTGCGAATTATTGCTGAAAAAATTTGGATGGGGTAGCAGGACTTGAACCTGCGAATGATAGAATCAAAATCTATTGCCTTACCAACTTGGCGATACCCCAATCTGAACGACTGACTATTAGTGATAAAGAATACGGGCGGGAAATACAAGGTATTTTTGTATTTCAGAGCCCGTCAAATTAATCTAGTCGGCGATTGTGACTACTATGACCCGGCTGCCTCGGGCAATGCGAAACGTATTGTTTTTCTTGTCTAAATTAGACATTACGTCCTTGGCAGTAGCGATCTCTTTTTTGTTCACGTCCAAAATTAAATCGCCGGGTTTTAACCCGGCTAAAGAGGCCATCGTTCCTTGTTCAACTGCTATAATAATTGGCTTTTTAACATCCGTGGGAATGTCCCATTGATCTTTTAACTTGTCGTCTAAGTCGGCCAGCGTAAATCCAAAGTTATTGGGTGCCTTCTGTGCAGCGGCTTGCGGTTTATTTTTATTGGATTTTTGGGCTAACTTTTGATCGGAAGGTCGTTCAACTACTTCGACTTTTAGGTCCAATTTTTTTCGTTCTCTTAACACAACCAGGTTGACCTTTTCACCAATGCCGCTGTCGGCCACAGCATCCATAAAATCGGTCGATGTTTTTACCTTTTTAGGGCCGAATTCCAGAATTATGTCGTAAGGTTTAATGCCCGCTTTTGAAGCCGGTCCACCCGGTTCGACTCCTACAATTACAGCGCCGCCTGAGCCTTCTTCAAGGCCCACGTGCACCGCTGCTTCTGGGTCTAAGTCACCTAACGATACACCGATATAGCCTTTACGAATGCTACCTCTGGATTCAAGGTCTGGAAGAATTTTTTTAATATCATCAATGGGAATCGCAAAACCAATTCCTTGAGCACGGGCATCGATCGCCTGATTCATACCAATAACATATCCTTTTGAGTTCACTAGTGGCCCCCCTGAATTTCCTGGATTGATGCTAGCGTCTGTTTGCAGCAAGGGCACTTTGTTGATTTCACCGATATCACGGCCCATTGAGGACACGATTCCTTTTGTCATGCTATGACCGTGGCCAAAGGGATTGCCAAACGCAGCGACCCATTCGCCGACTTGAACGTCCTTACTTGTTCCCAAAGATACAGCTGTCAGTTTGGTTGTGCCGGGATCTATTTTTATCAATGCAATGTCGACTCGTGCGTCCGAGCCTATAAGTTTAGCGTCGTAGACTTTTTCTGATTTTTCAGTTAACTGCACTTGAATCAAATCAGCACCTTGAACCACATGGTTGTTTGTTAAAATCAAACCATCTTCACGGATTATAAATCCTGTTCCCAAGGATAACTTTTGGGGTTTTGAGCTATGTGGCTGTGGGCGCACGCCATAAAATTGTTCAAAAAGCTCCATCATCGGGTCACGTAATCGTGCCCCGCGCGCAATTGCGCTGGTCGAAATATTTACGACCGCGGGGTTTACGTTTTTTGCCAGCTCAACAAATAAATTGGCAGGCAATGGATCTGATAATTTCAAGGGAGGAGGCGGTTTAGTTGAAAACTGAGCTTCAGTTTGGAAAGCATAAAAACTATAAAGGCAAACGGCAGTCAGGACTAGGGGAAGGGCGAATTTTTTCATATTTTTAACCTCTCTGTAAATGACAGTCTGCTATCAACTTGATAATGGCTATTGCAAAATCAAGGCACACCAGATCTTTTATTAAAAATTTTCTAAGACGACAATGGATTTGCTTTAGCGTTACATATTAAAATGCAAAAGTACTGTGTATTGCACTGTAGAAGTGGAGGGGGCAAAATGTTTAAATTTAATACGAATTATTTTTAGACAATGGGCTCGTTATAATTCCCTTAAAAAGAAACCAGTGGTTCCGTTTTGAATCTACATTTTGGAACCAGTCTTGGGTTATTTATTATAGAATTTAAAGCACGAGGCGACTGGCCCATGGTAGGATTCAATCATTATTTTTTCAGAAACCTCGCCTCTATTAAATGAATTTGATTTCTCAAGCGTAGATTGGTGAGATTCATTTTGCTTCAATAGCTGTGAAGCCATCATTTGTTCCGTCCAACCGGCATCAATCATTTTACCAAGTTTTACTAGCCGTTCTCGCTTGCTGGTACTGAACGTTTCCATGTAGGCAAGAGACGGGTCTTGGGGATCCATACCGTAATTTTTATGCCTTGCTAGATCGGCCATTCGTTCGAAAAAAGGGACACGAGTTAGTTGAGCTTCTTCAGTTCGAATTTTTAGAAATGTAGTTCCATTTGCGACGGATAGTAGCAAC
>JAYTTH010000366.1:0-4677 GCA_043745515.1 Pseudobdellovibrionaceae bacterium
AGACGCAATGAAAGATCAAGTGAGTCAAGAATGGCTTAAGGATTATGAAGATTTTCTTCAGAGCAACGCTAGTTTCGATATACCAAAAGAAGTTAATGATAGAGCATTTAACAGTGTATTGAAATTATTAAAGCCAAGTCCATTTATTGTTTTTCTTAAAATTTTAGGAATTCATATGGGTGTTGGGTATTTGTCATTGTCAGTTTGTCATCAATTTGGAATGAACCCTTTTAATACCGAACGATCATTGGCAGACTGGATGATGAAGGTGGGCGGGCATCAGGTCTGTATGATAGGTTGCGGGATTTTATTTGTTGGAATCAGTTTAATAGCAGCTGGTTATTTTTTAACCATTGAGGAAATTACTGCGCTCAAGCGCACTGAGTTACTTCAGACCTTATCACTCGGATTTATTTCTCTTGGGCTTTTTGCTGCTTTTGGAGCTGAGCTTGCGATCGGAATATCAGTTCTTTGGCTGCTAGGAGGTCTTATCGGAGGATTTTTTGCGACCGAAGCTATCTGGCGGTTGAAGCGGACCCTAAGGTAATAAATACAGCACTAAAGTCTAGTAAGCCTGTATATCCTATAGTAAACCAAAACGAACTCTGTCCAAAGGGAATCGAAACGTCTCACCAGCGTTCAGGCTACCTGTTCAGCAAAGGAATCTGCGTCACGAGTGCAGATTCAGCACTTAGAGAGCTGGCGGTCTTAGAGCAAGTTTTAGGATCAACGGTTAAGGTAAAACTGACAAACCAACCAAAAGAATATGAGCTAGATTACATGGCTTGGTTCAAAACTCCGGTGCGGGACCTTTATACTTTGACGCCCAAGACTTACTTCACGTCTGCTCGAATTTTGTTTAAACCTATCTGAGGTTCGAAGATAGAAATACCGAAATCCCCATCCCAGGCATTTAGTTTCTCGACTATTCTTGATAAAAATCTGTTGTTGATTTGAAGTGACTTTTTTTTCGGCAAACTATAGAAATTGGTAAAATTTGTGGAGGTCTTGTGAATCTAGTTAAAAAAACCTTGATATTTCTTTTTTTTGCATCGTCCGGTTGGTCTCAAGTTTTAGATATGAACGATGTAAGCATTCTGTTGCCTGCTCCAAAAGTTGGGGAAGAAAATTTACTGATCAAGACAAGCGATTTGACACGATCAGGGCAGCCATTGTTTCCGGCCGATGTGTTATTCGTTGGTTTTGAGCTTGAGATGGGGACAAGGGCGGTGAAACAGACTGACTCCTTTCGCGTTATTGGTATTCGATTGGATCATTTTATGAGACAGCTTTATATTAATTTAGTCTGGCAAAAACCAGAAAACGGTGGCATTTACACGCAAGCTTCCATTCATTCCTCGCATACGATTTTGGATTTACAAGTTTTTCTAGAAAATTTAGAGGCGCTCAACAGGAAATTCAAACGCGTTTCTAGAAATGGACGACTACCGTTGCAAGTCAATCCGACCATCAGCGCCGAAGGACTTAAGGGCCCTTATTATCATGAATTAAAAAAGTTAATCATGGTTCATATCAATCCCGCAGAGCGCGTGACTTTTCGATCGTTCCGTCGAACTGACTGGGCATCTGGCTTTGCTGGCTGGGATTTGCCAATTGATGGGGCTCGCCCAAGTGTCAGTCAATTTTTCGCGATTCCTGAAGTTCAATCTGTTCAAGAGCCATTTCGAAATTGGGAAACCTACGTTCCATTTAGTTATTTGGAAATAAAGAATAAACTTTTTTCAAACATTGTCACGGTGGGTGGCCTGCCTCCATTTAATATCAAGAACTTTCAACCTTTGATCGAAGATGGCGAACGCGCCCTGGCCATCCCTGAAAGAAAATTACTAGAAATGATCGGTCGAGTTTACTTGGTCGAAAACCCAAGAATAATTCCTGGAATTGTTCAAACAGAATGTGTTAGCTGTCATTTCGCGCAAGCTGTAAGAAGCATGACTAAAAAACTTCGTCCCGAACTTCCCTACGATCAGTTTTCTGACAAGTTAATATTTAAATCGACGGTCTATAACATCGAGAATCTAAGCCCGGCACAAAGAAGTAATCTGACTATGGCATTTGGTTATGCAGAAAATACAGCTGTATGGAGTCAAAGGGTAATCAATGAAACTGCCGAAACATTAGAAATGTTATACGGTAATCGAAGCAGACTCAGTTCTGTGCGTGTCCAGGGCGGGCACTAAATGGGGTGTAGCAAAGTCTTGGGCTCCTATTGTAACTGGAAATACCTATACAATCATTTTTGAATTAACATCGCCCTTGGATTCAAATTGTATAAATTTGGAATATTATAAAATAAAACTCCACCTCCACGATCAGAACCAGTTTGAATTGAAAAAAAAGCATTTTCTTTGCTAAGATCACTACAGTTAAAATACAGCAATGATTTATCGATAACCGTACTACCATCTACGAGGTGATCCTCAGCGTCATAGACGGGAATTGATGACTTGGATACACAGCCACTTGCTGGACAAATTTTCAAAAACGACAGTTGTTGTCCCGAGAAATACACTCTTGTTAAATCCGCTGGAACTGAAACATAGACCTTAGAGGTTTCTGTTCCTCCCTGCATACTGTGAAGTCGCTGATCTATCAAGGCAACACCCAAATTCTCGGGCACGACTAAACTGTGATTAATAACATTGGAGGTTATTTTCACTGTCAGGTTTTGTCCCTTCGGAACAGGTATGTTTCTATATATTATGTCATTGTATTTTAAATTCAAAATTTCGGAACTAGTTATTCTTCTTGTAGTTACCAATAAACCTTGGCTGTAAACATATACTTCCAAGCGAGCATTGGGGTTTATACTTTCGCTGAAGCGGAAACCTAGCGGGTAGACACCAGCTAGGTCCGTTGAAAAAAGATACGTCTCATCACCCTCGGGCAATGTGAGAAACTCTGTATTTGTACCTTTAGCTTTAGTACCTTCAAGGGCAACCTTGTATGGATCAATCAGACTTGTTAAGTTAATATTTAAGAAAAAATTAGGATCCTCAAATGGGGTGATAGTATTTTTATACTTTGTTGGATCAATGGGGTCATTTTCTGAAGGTAGGCTGTTATAAAGTGTTGAGTTTGTATAGACTTTATCTCTAAGAAGCTGAATTAACCGATAGCTGGCAATAACATTATCTGTCTGGATTTTTTTCAAAAAATAAATCAAATTTTCCAGACGGGCACCATTCGTATCGCTCGACTTGTGGTCATCATAATCTAGACGTAAATACAAATATTTAAGGTAAATTTCAAAGTCATCGAATCGCTTTTGTACAATTGGATTGGTTTCTGCTATTCGAGCTTTGGCCAATGCCTGAGATCCATCCTTGAGTGAAAAATAATTCAAAGAAAAATGGGCGCCCCATTTTTCTTCAAACAAATTTTTCATAGTTGAAGCCGCCCGCCCATACGCCAAACTATAAAACTGATTCAAAAGTTTGTCAGGGTCTTGCGATGAATCCAGTAAATATCTTGAAAGAACATAAAAAACTGCACCATGACTAATACCGGAATACGAAGATTCAAAGTTAACACTTAGAATCTTATTTTGTTTCCAAACGGCCAATTTTGAAAACACGTCGGCTGTGTCTACGCTTGGGAATCCTTGCGCCCAATCTGTGATAGATAAATAATCATAAATGGCCATTTTTTGGTTGTTTAATTTTCGCCAACCTTTAATCAATTGATCAGGACTTAAACCTGTGCGATTGAATCCATAAGGTATCATCTGTACGATAACCGCTGGATCCAATTCTGAGATTTTTTCTGGCAAATTTAAATGTCCTGAATAGGCAAGTATCGTATAAAATAAACGTGTACTTATGTTTCTGAAATGTTCATCGCGGCTGTTTCGAACAAAACTTTGAACGCTTCGTGCACTTTCATTGGCTAGGAATATGACTTGGTCTGTAGGGTTGCCGATTTGGGTACAAGTAATTGAGCGACAATAATCGTCGCCGTCCGCGGGTTCAAGAGAGAGCACATAGTCCACAGCATTAGGATCCTTGTTATAAATATCCGACAGCGTGTCTTTCATATATTCAACAAACGCTTCGACCACCCGTGGACTGCCGATGTTGATATCAGTATATACATTCATACTTCCCGCAAGATAAGGATTTATTCGGCGAAAGGGTGGAGGACAATCTGAATCAGTTATAATTTCTTCATTTAGTCTTGAGTCCGCGGAGCGCTCTGTGCAGTTCCAAAGACTGGATTCATTTCTCAATAATGCTCTTGCCTTCGACGATTCATAAAAATTTTGATACATATGCCCGCCCAGACTTGAAAAGGAATAGTTCCAAAAATTTCGTCGTTTCCAATCTTGCCAAACTTGATTTTGTTCAGGAAACGGTCCCAAACCGCCAGTTCCAAAAAATGATCGACGTAAAAATGAAGGCTCTTGAAATATGGTTTTTTTAAAAAACCAATAATCATCAATGGTATCTGCGTTAATCCAGTGATCATTAGGCATCAACCAAGTGACCCCAATCTTATTTAAATAAAAATAAACGGCATTACTCAAGGCGACCAAAGAATTGCCAACGATGTAAATATTATGGAGCTGTGTATCCGGGATTAAAAAAAATGCATCAACGCCAACAGGCCCCTTTTCCTTGACCACATGAGCAACTATTGGAGGGAGACTGGTCACAA
>JAYTTH010000367.1:0-4676 GCA_043745515.1 Pseudobdellovibrionaceae bacterium
TGTTGGAATTAACCTTCAGACTCTGTTGCCAAAAAAGGTAAATCAGTTCTTACTTAAAGGTCTGGAAAGTTTTGAAACCAAAATGAAAGGTTTTGTAATTGACCAAGCTCAATTTTATGGAGTTGAAACCAGAACTAGCTGCCCTGTTCGCGTCACTCGCAACGAGGAAAGTTTAGAAAGCATTTCACACAAAAATCTATTTCCAACCGGCGAAGGCGCTGGCTATGCTGGCGGCATCACTTCGGCAGCGTGCGATGGCATCGACGTGGCAGATAAGATTTTTGAAAAACTAAAGTGATAGATTTTGGTGTTCCCGACAAAAATAAACAGGATAAAAAACAAAATGCACTCCTTTTTTGACAAAGCGAGATTTGAAAGTTTCCATGGCTGACCTTGCCTGTGCTATCGCTGAATGAATAGTCGACACCTATTTAACCGGCAGTACGGATAAAGTTGATAAGACTTCATCAAAAACTTCGTCGACAACTTTCTTTCTATCAAGTTCGCTACTTGAGACAGTTATCAAAATAAAAGTTTAAAAGGTGTGGGATTTTTAGACTCAGCCCCAGCCCTCCATTCTTTGGTATAAACCGTGTAGGGCGGATTTCCTTCCGCAACAAATTTTTCACTCGTTGTTTGAAAACCATTAAAGCCCCCTGCCTTTCGAGATAACTTTTCTTGGCCCTTTTGGTATTTACTTTCACTGAGTGGAACTTTCGCGTTGGTTGAGTAGCTAATGTCTATAGATGCTTCTCTATAGCGCAAGTACATGCTAGCTGTTTCGGCAGAGATTGGTTTATGGTGAATTGATCCATTTCCGAGGCAAAAACCGCCTTCGGTATTTTCAGAATATTCCTCTAAAAGTGACTTTAATTTCTTTTTGACTGACGGAACTTTGAAGTGCTCAACTAAAAGTTTGGCATTAGATGGCCATGATAGATCATTAGCGAACCAGTAACATTATTATGCGCTGAAAACGTTTCTCCGCTGATATAACTTGCAGATTGTCCGTGCCGACCCCAGTCCCCCACTTGGATATCAATGTTACCTATTTTGGAAATATCACTTTCCTGGAGTTTTGATTCGGCAAATTCAAAGCCAAAGGCGGCGATGTAACGGGCGAAGGTAGAGTGATTCTGTTTCGAGAAATGGATCGCAATCTCAGCTTGACATAAAATTTTGCAAAAGATCTCAATGATCCGGGTGGGTTTACTCGATGAGCGGCCCGCTTTGCTGCAGTTCGCGCGTCAGATTGTGAGTCAAAACAACTGCGGCAGTGAAAAATATGTTCCCGTTAAGACTATTGGTCGACGTGTAATCAAGTTGCGTTTCAGTTTTAGTATCAGCAAAAATTCCTTCCTGTGGGCCACGTCCATTGTGGAAAAATAGTACTTGTTTTGCAGATTCATTTTTAAATGAAGTCTCTCTCGGTTAATCCTAATAAACAAATCGACCAGTCCGACCTTCAAAAATTGACTAGGCTTCTTCAATAACTTTTCCGAAGTGGTTTATGAACAATTCACTTATACTGCGAATCAGGGAATTATTTTGCTGAGCTCAGAAGAAACCACTTCCGCGCAGCGCACTTGACGCCATCCCAGCGCGTGGAAAGGCTCTAACAACTGATTTTAAACAAAAAGTTAAACAACAACTAAATCATCTTTTGAAAAAATATTTGCAAAATTCTAATTGTTGACCCGTAAACTGATTTAAACGATCGTATTATTTCGTAATGAAAAAAAATATTTGTCTATTCGCCGCCGCCGCACTGGCTCTATCCATGTTCGCCCTTTACTCCTTTGGTAAAGGGCCGAAATCCAGTGATGCCACATCAGCTACTTCTCGTAGCGAAGGAGCTGATATAGCCGTAACTAAGGGAACTATGTCTGTTGAAAGAGCTGAAAAACTTATCCAGGCATGGTCTGGTGGCTCACTCAGTAAATTAAATTTAGGTTCAGGGAAATTCCTTACCCTAGCCAACGGAGTTTTTTTCCGTTTCGAATCAGAAAAACAACGGCTACTTGCTTCGGGGCTTGTGGGTTCCGATGCGCATCAGTTTACAGCAAGTAAAAAACCTTGGCAGGACTTACAGACAACCGCGGCCCGAGAAAGCAACACTCTCGGTGAAGGAAACTTCGAGCTGGTTCCGACAAAACTTTTTAATTCGGATCCTCCGGTATTGCTGCTGACCAAAGATTTTGCAAATGGAGCAATCAGCGAGGAGCAATTCTTAATTGAAGTCAGCTGGCTGCGCGAATGGGCAACACACTGGCGTAAGAAACGAATGGTTGAACTGACTTCTGGATTGTCGCCACAAGAAATCGAGCGCCGGGGGCAAGATCACGTCGAATGGGCTAAGCGTAATCGGCCTAGGCCATGGTAGTTGCGTTTTAAGCGCTTAAGTTTGCGGCGCCCAAAGTAGTACTTTTTGTTGGTAGCTTAGCGGCGCACTTCTCAAAAAAATTCAGTTACAATTGTATTCATTAAGTGAATCCTATAGTGTGAAGTCGTACCTTCTGGTAAGTAAAAAAGCCACGAAAGTGTCAAATAAGTATGGGTATTAACGAAAACAGTCAAATTAGTTCAAACAAAATATTTAATCATAAATTAAAAAAAAGAATCAGTGTAATCAGCACTAGACTCTTTAAGGGCTTGTAACAAAAAATAATGGCGGCTGTTTCTGCACCACGTTCAGTGTTGATCAAGTTACAGTCGACCCCAAGCGGCTCGAAATGAAAGAAAAATATTCCCGGGCTCGATTACTTGCGGGAGTATTTAACATCGACGTGGAAACTTGTTCCAAATGCGGTGGCAAAATGAAAATCATTGCCAATCGTTCATATCAACATCAGAATTTACCAACAACGACGCAGAAACTAGATGCTCTGGGTAACCAATTCGGCCTATTTACTCGATCCTTGTCAGCTTTGGAATGTCGATTGCCCTTCACCCCATGACAAGTTCTTCATCCCCGTCTGCTCGACATTAGGATGATGATGTTTAAATTTTACACCCTCCTTTCACACTTACCTTGACGCACGCTAGAGCGGATAAAAGCTGGTTCTTAGTTCCCTCCTAAGTATTCCCCGGCGGGTTAGATCCATTTATTAGCAAAATCAACCACCAACCCTTATGCTCCGCGCTCACCACGATTCTGTTTAAACGCTACGGCGAGTGAAACACCGGCCAATCGAGCAGCAGGCAAAGACCATCAGTGCAATTATGTATGGTCACATTCAACTACTATGGTATTGCTGGCAACTCCAAACGTATCAGCAGATTTTGGCACCAAACCTAAATGGAATGGCGCCATAGTCTGAATAGAAGAGGCCAAAATGGGCGGATCAGTGGAGCTTACAAACTCTTCAGTTTGTTGGGTTCTAACATTTTTTCATCTGTCGACAAATCTGCGGAACTCCAAATAGTGCTTGAAATCATCTTAAACTTTTCAGAGGCTTGAAATAAAATGCCAATTTTTGAACTTCTAGATTCTATTTAACACACCCTTTGGATAATCTCTGATAGGTATTTTGCCTAAAAAAACTTTGAGCCAAAAGTCCCAAGGCTGGAGTTGATGCCACTGCCTTAAGATGATCAGTAACATTGGAGCCAAAGTAGGAATATTGATTCCATACGGGTCGCGTCTTAACCCACTTTTTTCCTTTAGATTTAAATACTCGCACACCGGTCGCAGTCGCTTTAATCAAAGCGGCTTCCTCTGCGGTGGTCCAACTGGCCGCAGAATTTCCATAATCATTCGCCGAGACTACTAAGTCGGCAGCACCATCCCCATCGACATCCGCGACCACTGGATACTCCAAATGCGTTGCTGAAGGATTCCTAAATTCGAATAATTTATTCCCCTTGGGTCCAGAATAAATTCGAAAATACCCTTCATCCGCATATAGAACTTCAGTGATTCCATCGCCATTAAAATCAAAAACCGATGACCCAGTAATTTGTGATGAATAGTCATTTGTTTTATCTTTCCAGATTTCATTTCCAAACCGATCATAGGCAACATAGTAGGTAGATCCCGCAACGGTTATATCAGGATACCCATCACCATCGACATCAGAAATATTGGGCGGACCTGCATTGCTAGTAGTTCCCTTAAATCGAGTTTCATCAACGGGAACAACTCGCTCCCAAAGTAATTTTTTTTCTTCTAAATTATAGACTTGAATTTTACCGCCTTCACTAACTACGAGTTCCATGCCAGGCTTATCTCGATCAACATCCGCAGCTGCTAATCGCCGTCCTCGACCACCCAAATATGGAGGCAATGAAAAGACAGCAGTTCCATCAAAAGCGTAAACACCAGCTCCTGTTATCAGTTGTGCCTTACTTGAATTTTTTAAGTCCACCGTCATACCAAACGTTGTGCAGGAAGTCGGTACATAAGGACCAACCTCACGAATAGATACTTTTCCTGCGGCATCTTCACGAACAATCATGTTTTCAATAATAATATCAGCTTTACCTCTATTTTCAAAATCGATAGCAGCAGGTCCACCGATACAATCGTCGACCGAGTGAAGAAGGGGAATTCGCCACCTTAAAGTTCCATTAAAGTTGAGACAGATTAATTCTTTTTCTTGATGACGAACGTATAATATTTCCGACTTGCCATCCCCATCGATATCAATAAGTAAAGTATGAGTATCTCCTCGGGG
>JAYTTH010000368.1:0-4675 GCA_043745515.1 Pseudobdellovibrionaceae bacterium
GAAGTTGTTCCTTGATCGATCGCGATTATATATTTAGACATATAGTATATGTTTGATGAAAAGTTGAAAAAAATCAAGAATGAGAGCTTTTATTTTAAAGCTCTGCCCAATCAGTTACTTAGATTTCTAAAATTTTATTTTCGACTCCAAGTGGAAAATGCTCATTTAGTCCCCAAAAAAGGACCCGTGATGATTGTGCCGAACCATTCTGGGTTTGCCGGACTTGATGCCTTGGTCTTGAATCATGTTCTAGTCGCCGATGTGAAACGAATTCCTAGGGTGTTGACACATAAATTGTGGTTCTCAACTGAATTTACAGAAAAAGCAGCTCACAAAATGGGTTTTTACCCAGCCACCTACGAAAATGGACTTCAGTTTTTAAGGCGGAAAAATGCGGTCGTTCTCTTCCCTGAAGGGGAAGATGGCAATTTCAAATCGTCCAGGAAGATGTACACGCTTCAAGAATTCAAACGGGGTTTTATTCGAATGGCTATTGAAACACAAAGCCCCATTGTGCCTGTGCTGATCATCGGAGCCGAGGAATCAAACTTCAATCTTAAGAAACTTAAACTCGATCGATTTTTTAAAGGATTAAAAGTTCCCTTGCCACTAAATCTAATTCCGCTACCTGCAAAGTGGAAAATAGTGTTTTTGGATCCGATTTATTTGCCCTATGATACTGCAACTCTTGAAGATACCGAGTTCATCCGCGAAATAGCGGCCGATATCCAAGAATTAATGCAAGAACGTATGAATATAGAAATTAAAAAACGAGAATCCATCTATTTCTAAAACGGAACCTACATTTATAGACTGCCTCGACCTTTGTAATACGAGCCCCGAACTTTGTTTTCGTAACCATAATTAACACTATCGAGCTCGAACTTTCTCTTTGGTTTAGCAAGCCGAGGATCGCCGTCAGTAAACTCCCAAAGAGTACGATCAGGATTCAAATTTCTCGCCCACTCAGCTAATTTTGGTCCACGAGAATTCGACGACCCTTCAATGATAATTCCACCCTTCTCAAATATTGGGCCTAACAACATTTCACGATCCAAGATAAGTTCATCCGAACTGGATTGCCGCAAACCACTCATAGAACCTTTTAAAATCAAGATACGGGGCGCGCTGGCTGCCAAAAGTGGTTGCCACCAATTTGGCTCACTCACTGCTTTCGCCGCTTTTTTCAGGTATAAATAAGATTTCGTCACGCGTCTCCTCCATCGGATTCAGTGGATGAGGAAGCAAAGAAGCAAACCTAGGACCAAATATAGGATTTTTATCGAGGGCAGGATTGGCGAATACATTCATCCACTTTATCGTTACCAATTGACTGGGTGATTTTTGACCAGCCCGTGATAATGGCGCCAGGTTCGGCCGTATCTCGACTCGCTAGTTTACTGACAATAATTCCAGATATCACTGCCGCCATCGCAAGAAGCAATACATACTCAATTATTAACTGACCTTTACTGTTATAAACTGATCTCTTCATGTTTTATCTTTTTGTTTTGCTCGAGCCACATAGAATAGGCAAGCTGGAATTTTACATTAAAGAGTTCAAAATCGACGCCGTCTATAGATTCGTTTAAACCTAAAACTAAGTCATTGTCCCAATCGGCGAGCATCATTTTTTCAGCTGAATCAAAACACGCTTCAAACGATTCTTTGTTCGGGTAAACCAAAATAAACAAACTAAAAGGAACGTTAGGTGAGATTTCTTTTAATTTTTTAACTTCTGCCGTAAAATGATTTTGTATGTGAAAATATATTTTCAATGCTTTGGATTCTTGAACTTGCGTAAAATAGATTCGAATTGGTCCGTCAAAAATAGCAGAATTAAAATCAGTTATAAAATATTTAGATTGAATTAACTGACTGTACCCATTTTTCATTTCGCCTCTCCTTGGCTTCTATTTTAGAGCAATTACCTATTGCTCATCTACTGCTAGCTTATTTAGGATTCAAAATGGGTGTCTAGCTAATTGTAAGAATATTTAAGATATACCTCATTGCGTTATTTGCTTAATTTCATGAGAGTTTCCTGGAAAAATCGATGTGAAACACAGCTCTCTGTCGAAGAATAAAACAAACTCTGATGAGACTCTTCTATGAAAACAAGATTAGCCGCTTTGCCAATTTCAAGTGAGCCTTCATTTTTGTCCCGTTTCAAAGCGTACGAAGCGCCCAGCGTATATGCTACAATCACTTCTGGCAGAGTCATTTTCATTTCCAATCGAGCTAGCAATCCCACCATCTGAATGTCTTGTGAAGGGCAGGTGCCAGGATTAAAATCGGTCGCCAATGCCACCCGAGCGCCGGCCTCTATCAGCTTGCGCGCTGGCGGATAAGCGCACTTCATATAAAGATCTGCTAGCGGCAACAAAACACTAGTCACCTCAGACCCAGCGAGCTTTTTTATTTCGCTGTCTTGAATTTGAATTACATGATCGGCCGATAAGGCACCTAGTTCGACAGCTAGGCTGGACCCTCCGCTTAGTGACAACTGATCAGCATGAATGACAATTTCAAATCCAAGCTTTTGTGCCATCTGCAAATAGGACCGAGCCTGTTCGCTTGAAAAAAAACCTTTTTCTACAAATATATCTACTCGATCTGCCAATTTTCTTTTTTTAATTTCGGGAAAAACAAACTCACTCAAAAAATCTAAATACTCTTGAGCTGTTCCAAATTCGTTTGGAATAGCATGAGCACCTAAAAAGGTTTTTACCAAATTGACGCCTTTTAATTTTTTAATCACGTCCAGAGATTTGATCTCATTAGCCAGATCCAAGCCATAACCACTTTTAATCTCAAGTGTCGAAACACCCTGCTGAACAAATCGATCTACGCGTTTTTGGGTCACCTTTACCAGTTGATCAGCGGAAACACCGGCCATCGATTTACGAGAAGATAATATCCCGCCCCCACGCGCCGCGATTTCTTGATAGCTGACCCCGGTATTTCTTAGCTCAAATTCTAAACTGCGATTGCCGGCAAAAACTGTGTGAGTATGACACTCGGTAAACGAAGGCATAACGATTTTATTCTTTGCTGAGATTTCCTTTTTAATTTTTTTAAACAAAGCCTTCGGAATTTTAGATTGAGGACCAATCCATTTAATTTTGCATTTATCTACGATAAGAGCGTGCCCATCAACCGCGCAAAGATCTCCCTCTTGTATTTTGCGCCCTTGTTTTAAAGCCGCTTTTTGAAGAGTTAAAATTTGTTTCGCATCTCTGATTAAAATCACTGGTTTATAGTAATCCTAGACTTGGCCACCGAGCAAGTTACTTCGGCGGTTTAGGGCTTTCGCCCCTTGGCTGATTTTCTTTTTCAAAGCGATTTTCTGTTTGCTCGCACAAGGAAATATATCGATGTAACTCATGATGAACTTGTAATATTCCCGTTTTTGCTGCTTCTATTTTTTCTTGGGCTTTTCCCATACCAAGAGCGGCTGTTTCCGTCATGCCGTAACTCAAATCGTTAACCCAATTTGGCTTAAAAGACGGCACGTTCTGGTTAAGGAGTCCTCCTACGTTGCTTTTTTCTGCTTTTAATATTTGTTCCATTTCCGACTCATCACCACTGTTTTTTGGAGAAAAAGCTTGAAGGATTTTTTTATACTTTTCCAAAACTGGAACACACCTATCTAAATCAACTTTTAACTGATCAAAATCTGATGCTTTTGCCGCCTTGCTTTTCGCCGACTTGCCACTGCTTCCTTGCTCTCGAAAGACTTTTAAAACGTCAGCACAAATGCGATTGGTTGCCGTAACACATTTACTGTCTGTATTGAGTAACAATCCCTTTGAATTGGCTCCAACACATTCTGTTACTGTGCGTACTTTTTCACCAACAAATGTAGTTGATCGAACCCTCAAACTTCCATCTTTTTTATTAACTTCTACCTGATTTACCCTATAGCCGGGTCCAGTATTAAATTCCTCAGATGCCCAGCTCAAAACCTTTTGTTTATCTCCCAGGGTCGTAGACTCATTGCCAGTCTTTTTTTGTGTCACTAACACTGTAAAACTTGGATCAAAAAGTCTTTGCTCCAATTGAAAGTCCGAAACCGGGTCTGCAGAAGATAAAAAAGGCACGAAAATCGCGAGATATAGTAAGTCGATTAATTTTTTCATATTAATTAAGTATAGACTTTACCGATTGTTTTCAAAATAGAAAAAGAATGACGATTGAGCCAAACCAGACAAATGTCTAAAAGATGAACCTATTTTCCAGCTTTCAACCTGTCGCCCAAAGCAATCAGCTTTCCTGCGATTTCATGCATTTCATCCGATGTTCGCAAATTCAAACCTTCGTCAAATTTAGAATTGATCAGACTGTCTACATATCTGTTGATGGAAATAAACGGACCCACAAATCGATGAGTAATAATTATTGTCGAAAAAAAGGTTATAAAAAATGAAACTAAAAAGGTCAAAAAGCCCATCTGCATAGTAAAGTCCGTGATATTGTACAAAAGCGCCGTGTCCATTTCGACATCGCTTTGATTGTCGGCATAATTTCTAAGCCGATATACGACTAGTAAATTGGATAATAGAATTACCCCAGAAACGAACAATGAATTTAAAATCGCATATTTGAACTGAATTTTTGGATGTGATACAAAACCAAATGTCTTTCTGTTTTTTGCAGACAACTGAGACCCCTT
>JAYTTH010000369.1:0-4661 GCA_043745515.1 Pseudobdellovibrionaceae bacterium
ATTGGTTTCTATAAAAAAAGCCCGTGCACCATCTGGGGAGAACCGTGGCAACAAATAATAGGTCATTTTTTTTAATAACTCTTTATGCACATTCGAGTCGGCATGATTAGGATCTAAAAACCGTTCGACAAAAAACACAGCAGCCTGAGTCCCCGTCACTTCACTTGCATGGATATTGGCATCAATCCAAAATGCCGGTTTTTCAGAATGATGTTTATATTCTTTGTCTGTCAAAGTGATTAGATAAATATCTTCCCCAAGCGAACTTTTTCCAATCGATTCATAATCAAAAAATCGCGAGTGGTTTTTGCACATTGATTTTAAAAATATCAATAGGTCTTCGTTATTCAAATATTTTTCACACGATAGGTACATAGCTGAGACTCCTTAACGGCAATTTAGATACTATTCCTAAGGAAAAAACCCCAAAAAGAGTACAAAAAAATGGTGGTCACTAAAAAAAATTTACCTATTGGATTGTGCCTGTAGCGACTAAAGCGTTCGATTACTAAATTCCCATGGCCACTTATCAACACAAAGTAAATTGCGATGCCTAAGGACAAAAGAACGACTCCACCAAAATGATAATACCAAGAAAGGCCATAATCGCCGGTCCAAGCATATAATACGGCTCTGGTTAGCCCACAGGTTGGGCAGTTGATGCCAAAAATTCGTTTAATGGGACATCCCAGCGGGGACAAATGAGCCAGTTTTAGCGGATCAACTCCGAAATAAACGGCCAGGCGTGCAGATAACAAACTGAATGGAAAAAATACCAAATACACGTTTTTAAGATTAATAGAACTCTCGTTAAATATGTTCAAACCCGAAATGTTTGTTAATTTTATCTTGCATTATAGCGTCAGCCAAAACCGACATGCCAAAAACTGACAAACCCAAAATTATCAATTGAAAATTTGGCGACTTATCATTTAGAACAGAATTCAAATCGCCAGCCATTTTATACTCATAATAAATATGATAAATTCCGCACGTTAAAATAGAAAAAAGAAACCAATGCCAAAAGGAATATTTGGCTTGTTTCAGCATGTAATTTACTGCTTTCATTTGACGATTTTGAACCATTAAATTGTAAAATCCACAGGTTACGACTGTAACCAAGATATCAAACAGGACAGAGGACACAAAGTCAGATTTAACAGAGCCCTCTTCTTTAGTTTCAGACATTTATAACCTCGTCTTTTTTTCCTTCGCAAAACCACTAAGCGTAGAATTTTTTATTATCTTTGGCCATTTTATTGAGTGCTGGCATGGGTTTTAATCTAGGCGCATTTCGTTGCATTGCATAGGTTTCTAGGGCATTGGCTACGGCCTGCGATCCCACACTATCAGCATAGCGGCATAAACCACCACGGAACGGCGGAAACCCAGTGCCCATAATCATGGCCAAATCCACTTCGTCTGGAGTATCGACTATGTTGGCTTCATACAAGGCCGACGCACATTCGTTAATCATGGCAAACAGTCCGCGCTCTAAACATTCCTTTTCCGTATAAGGATTTTTAGCAGCTGGCAATCCAAGCTCTGTGTAAATAGATTCATCCGGTTCTAGGCGTTTTCCATCAGAGGAATACTTGTAAAAACCTTTTTGATTTTTCTTTCCTAATCGCCCGCTCTTTTCAATTTTTTCCATTACGGCAGGTACTTCAATTCGATCGCCAAAGGATTTTCGAAAAATCTTTACTACCTTGATACCCACATCCAAACCGACTTCATCCATCAACGCCAGTGGGCCCATTGGCATTCCAAAATGCTTTACGTAATATTCATCCACGGTTTTAATATCCATACCTTCTTGAAATAAAAATACGGCTTCATTCAAATAAGGGATCAACAATCGATTCACTAAGAATCCAGGTCCATCTTTAACCACAACTGGCATTTTGCCCATTTTTTTTGATAAATCAAAAATAGTTGCGATTGTTTCATCACTGGATTTTGGACCACGAATCACTTCCACCAAAGGCATTTTATCGACCGGATTAAAAAAGTGCATACCCGCAAAATTTTCCGGTTTAGGATGAGCCTCACCCATTTCTGTTACGCTCAGTGAGGATGTATTAGTGACGATAATTGCGTCTGGTCGCATCTGCCCGGCCGTTTCAGCAATTACTTTTTTCTTAATATTCATATCTTCAACGATGGCTTCGATCACGACGTCCAAAGTTTTGAACCCGGCATAGTCAAGCCCGCCTGACACTAAATCCATTTTTTGTTTCATTTGAAATTTATCGATGACTCTTTTTTTAACCAGCTTTGCCCACAAATCGGATGCGTGTTTGTAGGCTTTTCCCAACGCATCGTAATTTATATCTTTGATTCGCATCTGGATGCCTTTGTCGGCCCCAATAAAAGCTACGCCGCCGCCCATGGTCCCTGCACCTAACACACCAACGGCTTTGACGTCTTTGGCTTTCACTGATTTACCCGCAGGCAAACCTGTTTGCTTTTTTACCATTTCAGTAAGATAAAAAACGTGAATTAAATTTTTTGAAACGTCTGTAATTCCCATTTCAATAAAATGGGATCTTTCGATATCCAAAGCCCCTTGACGATCGCTCATTCCGTATGTTTTCTTGATTACTTCTAGCGCCGCTAACGGAGCCGGATAGTGCCCATGGGTTTTTTCAAGCAACATAGATTTCGCTTTTCCAAACACGATACTTCGGCCTAAGCCGCTTTCCATAATTGAAGCCATCATTCCTTGTGGCTTGAACTGCTTTCTGCGTTTTGCACCATTTTGTGCCAATTCAGAAGCCCATTTCATAGTTTCTTCTTCCATAATTCCAGGATGAACAAGCTTGTCTACTAGGCCTGCTTTTTTTGCTTTTTTACCGCTTAATAATTTTCCAGCTAGAATGACATCCAATGCGCCTTGAAGTCCCACTACACGAGGCAAGCGCACACAGCCCCCAAATCCCGGGATGATTCCAAGCTGCGTTTCTGGCAAACCAATTCTAGTGGACGAGTCTTCAGAGGCAATTCTGTAATCACAAGCCAAAATCAATTCACAGCCACCACCCGCGCAAGCACCGTTAATTGAAGCAATTGTAATTTGTGGCAAGTCCTCTAAAATATTAAAAATATCCTGTCCGCCTCTAACTGCTTTTTCAAATTCGTCTTTGGTTTTTAAATTCTTTATTTCTTCGATATCAGCGCCAGCAATAAATATTTTTGGCTTCAATGATCGAATCACAAGAACTTTGGCTTTAGATTTTCCCACTTCTAAAAGAACCTCTTTTAGTCGATTCATGACCGGCGAGGACAACTTGTTTACCTTTTCGCCCACTAGATCCAGTTCCAGAACGGCAATATCGCTATTGTATTTTACTTTTACACTGTCTTGAATGCTCATTAGAACCTCGTCTTTAATTTTTCAATAATCTCAATTTTTTTATTGGCGCTCACTTAATTTTCATTCTCGATTACAATAGATCCACCTTGACCGCCACCGATGCACAGAGTGGCTAGTCCAAACTGCGCACTTCGTCGTTTCATTTCACGCATTAGCGTAATTACAATTCGTGTTCCAGTAGTCCCTACTGGGTGACCCAGGGCAATGGCGCCTCCATTTACATTCAAAATTTCTGATCGCAATTCACCAACTTTTTCAGATAATCCTAATTTATTTTTTGCAAAGTCTGCAGAATCAAACGCTTTCTGGCAGGACAATACTTGCGCAGCAAAAGCTTCATTCAATTCTACCAAACCCATGTCTTTTAAATTTAATCCTGCTCGCTTAAGTGCTAGCGGTGACGAATACACCGGTCCCAAACCCATTCGTTCTGGTTCAAGTCCTGCAAAGCCATAGGATAAAATTCGAGCATAGCCTTTGTATCCCATGCTTTCTGCTTTTTCTCTGGACATCAAAAGAACGGTCGCTGCCCCGTCTGTTATAGGGCATGAATTTCCTGCGGTGATCGTTCCGGTTTCTTTATCAAAAAATGGCTTGAGTTTCATCAAAGCTTCCAGCGTTTGCGTGGCCCGTGGTCCGATATCATCTGTAATGGTTTCTTTGTAATCTGGCGCCATGGACACGGCCGCAATTTCTTCGCGCAATTTATCTTTTGCTTGGGAAGCTAGCAAATGCGATCGCAATGCAAATTCATCCTGCGTTTTTCTCGATAATCCCCACTCTTTGGCTAAAATTTCTGCAGTTTGCCCCATGTTGATTCCTACAAATGGGTCCGTTAATCCTTGCATGACAGCTGCCGTTGGCATCAATTCATTTCGAACATCACCTGTTAGCATCGCTTTAATTTGTTTAATATCGGTTTTAAACAGCTTCCACAATAATGGCAAAGCTTGCGCAGGCGATTTGGCGCGCGGTAAATCCATAAATATTTTTTGAAATTTTTGAGGCATCAACACCGGCATTTGGGTCATGTTTTCAGTGCCGCCAGCAATGATAACATCCATCGTTCCGCCGCGTATTTTCTCGAACGCATTTGAAATACTTTCTAAGGCTGATGCGCAATTTCGATGAACTGTGTAGGCTGATGTTTTTTGAGGAACTCCAGAACCCAAGGCCACCACACGCGAAATATTTACGGCATCTGGTGGATTACCCGTGTTTCCCATTATAACTTCGTCAATTTCATTTACATTGAAGTTAGTTTTGGCGAGCACAGCTTTTAAAG
>JAYTTH010000370.1:0-4656 GCA_043745515.1 Pseudobdellovibrionaceae bacterium
GTCTATTTATAGTGGCAGATGGCATGGGAGGCCACTCTGGCGGGGAAGTCGCGTCTTCTTTAGCCGTATCAGCCGCCGAAGAGGTTTTCAAAGATCCAGAATCCAAAGCCAAAGCGCCTCGGGAACTTATTGCCAAAGCCTACGAAGAGGCGTCTCACCAAATTTATGACAAAGCGGCAAAAGAAAATCCAGAACTAGCCGGCATGGGCACGACTATGGTCATGTGCTACATTAGAAAAAACCACATTTATATCGGAAATGTCGGTGATTCCCGGTGCTATTTATTTAAAAAACCACATTTGTGGCAAGTTACTGAAGATCATTCCCTAATTAATGAACAAATTCGAGCCGGCGTGCTATCAGAAGCTCAGGCGTCGCAATTAATTGGTCGAAATGTTATAACCAGAAGTGTTGGGTACGAGCGCGAAGTCGATCCGGATATTTTCGAAAGAGAAATATTTTCTGGTGAAACCTATATTTTGTGCTCGGATGGATTATCAAGCCTAGTCGGAGACCCACGTATTTCTGAAATATTAGATGCCAATCCTCCGATGGAGGCCCTCAAATTATGTGTAGAAGAAGCTCTTAAAAACGGCGGCGACGACAATGTCAGCGTTTTGATCCTTCACTTCGAATAGGAAAGTTATTTGAGTAAAAAGAGTTTCACTTTTTTTGTAATTTCCAATTCTGATGGACAATCAAATAAATTTGTACTTTCAGGGACCCGATTAAAAGTGGTAGCGCTGATCGCGTCAGTCGTTTTTCTTATCTTGCTCACTGGCATTATCGATTATTTTGGTTTGCTCGTTCAGGCCATCGAAAACCGCAGACTAAAAACAGAAAACGCCCAATTGCTTAAACAATTTCAAATTGTTGACACCAAAGTAAGCTCTCTTGAAAACAGTTTAGAGCGAGTAAAGTCATTTACTACTAAACTAAAGCTGATCACTAATGTCGAAGCTGAAGATCGCATAACCAAACTTACAATGGGAAATAAACCAAGCACGGTTGTTTATGGTGAAGAATACGAACCGATGGATCAACGGGCTGCCAATCAAGCCCTAGTTGCCGACGACAAAGTTTTTGCTCCTCCTAAAATTGAAAATGAAAAGCAAGGCGAGCTCACTATGCAGCCGTCTGAAAAAGACTATGTTTCTTTAGTTGTTCGTATTGACCGGGCGGTCAAAGAAACGCAGTTAAAAGAACAAAGCGTAATTGAATTGTGGGAAGGTTTGTCTGAAAGACAGAGTTTGCTCAACGCAATTCCAAATATCAAACCGGCACGTGGTTGGCTTACCAGTGGCTTTGGATATAGAATGAATCCCTTTACGGGCAAAAATACTCTTCATGCTGGGTTAGATATAGCGGCGTCACCAGGATCGCCTGTTTATGCACCTGCCGACGGCATAATTATTTTCGCATCCTACGACGAAAGCTACGGTAAGCTAGTTAGTATTGATCACGGCTATGGCGTGACAACACGATTTGCACATAACTCGCAGATTTATGTTCACGTAGGTCAAAGAGTAAACAAATGGGATGTGATATCGGCAGTAGGGAACACGGGTCGATCGACGGGACCCCATTTACACTATGAAGTTAGAATCCACAGTATTGCTGTGGATCCAATTAATTTTATTTTAGACGAATAGTGTTTTGCGCGTTCTGGATTAATCGATAGTATTTACTGATGGTAGTGGGCACTTTAATTCTTTGCGTTTCGTATTCATTAAAATACCAGCTTCATCCATGCTCAATGCTCTAGGGCCGGCTTTTGATTTCATACGATCATATCGATCTTGGATAGTTGATCTCACATTTGAATTAAATGTTTTTCCGCCTCGACAAAAGGCAATGATTTGATCAGAGGTATCATTCAGAAATGGATCGATCATATCACACATAAATTCAGCAGATCCTAAATAATCTCGAGACGCTTTGTATTTCAAGTACCCTTCTTGCAACTGTTGGCAAACCACTTCATGCTGTCGGGTGGCAGCCGGGACAGATTTTAAATTGATGGCGTCTAATTTAGTCATCGCATTCATATCGGCAAGCATCGCTTGATCTTGTTCCATCCACGATTTTTTAGAATCGACTTTGCCCTGACCGGTCGGTGTTAAGCTCATTGAGCCTTGTTGCAAGAGTTTTAAGAAATCCATAAATCGGCTTTTTGAGCGCTGGTGCATTTCAAGATTGTTTTGAAGCCACGTATACACTGGGGACTTAGATGTAGAGATTCCAAAAAAACCGTTAGATCTAAACAAACTTGCTTTTAGTTCCTGTGAACGCTGATCCAATTCGCTTCGAATGTAAACGGCATCCGGCCGAGCCATTTCACGCAATACTTTTATAACCCGATCCATAGAGCTTTTTTCAGATTTTAATTTTACATACTGAGCATTCCAAACTTTGTATTCAGCGCTTTGGGTTAACAAAGACTCCACTTCATTGATTTCTTTATTTACGATTTTGTCCGAGTAAACAACGATTTCATAAATTCGTTTAATCCATGTTTTTGTTTCTTCTGCACATAAACTAACGGCAGCGTCAGCTTCTTTTAGATCATCTCCAAGAGCTTTTGCTGTTAAAACATTCAGGCGATTTCTGGATTTCGTGAAAGATAAATACAACTCGTCGGTGTCGGACTGAATTTGGGGATCAACAACTCCAGTATTTGTTGTGCTGCCTGATGTACCAAGCTTACTTGCTTCAACTGCCGTTTCCAAAATTCTAAGTGCGCTGGCTGGAAATGTTTCAGCATCTTTGCTTTTTTTAACAAGCGAAGATCCAATCAAACAAATTCTTTCTTTATCCGTGTCAGCGGCCTTGATCTTAGCGTTGTAAAAATTTAAGTTGTATTTGTCTTCTACTATTTTAGCTTCTAAATCTGTGATGATTTTTTCTGTCTGATACTTGTACTGCATCAGAGGAAGCAAGCTAGAGGACGGATTGCTGTAGCGGACTCGATACGATTCAATATTTTTAAACAAATTATCTTTGATATCATTCAATCGGCCTTCTTCACCCAGTTGCAAGAAATCGATTTTTTGGCGAACTTTAACAAATTGACAGGTATTTTGCAAAATCGCTTTTCTGACTTCGGCATTGTTTATATCTAAAGAATTCGCGGTCACATATTGATCAAAACCCTTGATTGCTGTAGTTGCAAAAACACCACCCATCAAGGCCACTTTTGTAGCTATACCGATGGCAGGATTGGCAGCCGCAATAACTAAAGCAACTGGTGCTAAGTTATTTAATATGTCATTGATAGCAAGCAAACCTTTTCCTAAAGACGACTTGCTCGGTCCACAATTTTTATTAAGCAATTTATTGTTCGACAAGTTATTGGCGATATTGGCAACACCAGTAACGGCATCAGTAATTACTCGCTCGACATCCCGTGAACTTGAATTGGCTATCTGAGTTGGGTCCGCTTGCATCTGCTGTAATTGGATAACAAGGTTTCTAATTTTATCACTGTCAGAATAAAAGTCAGTGTATTGAGGCTGCTGACCTTGGCACTCAGGATTAACTTTCATTGAAGATGTCAAAGCATCCAGCGCGCGGAAAATCGAATCATAAGGATTAGACTCAAACAACGGACAATAAAATTCGTTTGGGACTTGGGCAATTTGAATTTGTGCTGTGGTTCCAAAACCATTGGTTCCCGGAAATGTAGGAAATGATGAACCACCTATGCCGCCGATTGGAATAGTGCCTGGGATATTTGGAAGACCTGGAATTCCTGGGATATTAGGCAACCCCGGAATGTTCGGCAATCCAGGAATACTAGGATTCGTAGGGTCCCCAGGCAATTGTGGAGTCGTGAAACCTGTTGGATTTGTCACAATAATTGGAAACAAATTATCATCGGGTCCGGCTGTACCAGTCAATTTTTGTGAATAAGCTGGAACAATCAGCCATAAATTAATTAAAACGACTGCAATCAAGTTGTTGATTTTGATATTCACTGAAACCTCGTTGTTACCGCGACCAAGTTGCCATCTTTATGGATAAGGGGTTTTAACATTTTTACTCAATTTGAGCCTTATATATTTCAATTGAGGAAAAAAATACAGAAGTGTTCTGACTATTTACATTACTGTTATAAATTCAGCGTCTCGCTATGAGAATGTCTTTTTTAAGTAGTTTTTATGACTGACTGGGCGCCTCTCCGTTGGCCGAGTATTTGAAGTACCTAATAAATAGAGTCTGCTTGACTGGCTTTAAGGCAGCTAAAAACAGGGGCATTTTTTGAAATTTTTATGTTATTTTTTATTAGCAATATCAACAGCATACGGGCAATTACGGACCCCCCAAAGTGTTTGGCATTCACTCGAAAAAGTCTCGCCTTTGAATGATAAAAATTACTTTGAGCTTATGCACAAACAAGCTGAAAAGTTGACTAAAATCAAGTCGAAGCGGAATCGAAAGAAAACGGCCCTGCTGAACCTACCGGGTTTGAAAACCACCCTTCAGTCCTATGCCAATGGCAAGAAATTCTTTATCCCAAGGCGAATGGATATTCGAGATCCTTTAGCTGATAACTTGAATAGCTCGGTACCGGCAAGTCTGCCCGCAAGTCAAAGTGAAGCCGAAGTCATGAAATTTTTTGGTGATAAAGTTATTCAAAACTGGCTTCAATCGGCC
>JAYTTH010000371.1:0-17646 GCA_043745515.1 Pseudobdellovibrionaceae bacterium
TGTCACTCTTTGCGGCATTGCTAGCCGAAATGGGATTATGATGATTTCCCACTACCTACACCTGATGAAGTATGAAGGTGAGAAATTCACAAAAGAAATGGTTATCCGTGGATCACTTGAAAGACTGGTTCCGGTTTTGATGACCGCACTTACCGCGATTTTGGGCCTGATGCCTCTAGTATTGGCTAAAGGTGACGCTGGAAAAGAAATTCTACATCCGGTTGCTGTTGTAATCGTGGGTGGTCTATTGAGTTCTACTCTGCTGGACATGTTCGTTACGCCGACAGTTTTTTACCGGTTTGGTAAAAAGTCCGCAGAAAAATCGATAAATCAAAAGAGCGAAGAACTCGTGCCAACGCACCATTAGAATTTTTAACAGATTGAATACTAGGAAAGTGTCAAAAAAGGAGAACGAAAATGAAAACGAAATTGGTTTTAGGACTTGCATCAGTGTTGTTTGTGGGGGCTTGCGCATCGCAACTTCACAGAGGCGTGGTCGCAATGAAAATTGATGATACGACGGCTCACGTTGGCCTCAATAAAAACGAAGCAAAAGTTGGAGATCATGTTCAGCTTTACGCAAACCAGTGCACTAAAGCGGGCCGCATGAGCGAGCAAAAATGCAAGAAAGTTTCAAAGGGACACGGCGTGGTAACGGAATCACTCAGTGATGATTATGTCAGTGTCCAATTTGATGCAGGTATTATCTTTAAAGAAGGTGACTTCATTGAAAAGCACTCACATTAATTATTAAACCAACACAAAAGGAGGAGAACAGATGAAGCAACTTATTTTTTCCGCAGCGATCCTTATCGCATTTGGAAGCGCTCACGCACATGAAGGTCACGATAAAACCCCAGGGGCCCTTGCCGCTCCCCACGGCGGCTTGCTAAAAGGAACAGACCATATTTACGTCGAAGTAGTTGCTGGCCCCGATGAAGTAAAAGCCTATCCGTTAGATCACGATTTAAAACCTGTTCCAGTAGCTGAATTAAAGCTTGAAGGAAAAATGTCTGTACCCAGAAAAAATAAGTCCGAAGCTTTAAAGTTTAGCGCCCAAGGCGATTACTTTTCGGCGAAAGTCGATTCGAAAGGTGCTCACAGATATGACCTTTATTTGTCCGTCACGCACGGCGGAAAAACTGAAAAATTAAAATTCAGTGTCGAGCCCCAGTAGTATTGCAAAGGATGGTTTATGAGTAAGTCTTTTTATTTTAAATATTTTTTTTCAATCGGTCTTCTTTTTTGGAGTGGGCAAGTGTTTGCTCATCACCCCAACGAGGGAGAGCTGACTCTGGATCAACTTCTCAAAGAAGCTGAAACTCAAAATCTTGAATTTAAAGAGGCTGAAGCACTTATGAAGGCGGCTGAGGCTGAAGCGGACTCACAATATGGGAAACTGTTGCCTCAGCTGTCTGTCGAAGGTGGACCAATATCCACAAAGCGTGACGATGATAAGAACTCTGGCACAACAGTATACGGGAAAGTTGATTGGAACATTTATCGCGGTGGTCGTGATAATGATGAACGTGACAAAGCCAAGATCAGAAGTGAGCTAGCGCGAAAAAAGTACGCTGCAATTAAATCTAGAGTCGTTCGAGAAGTCAGTCGCGTCTATTACGAGCTTTTGTTTCTCATAGAAGGAACAGATTTGAAGCAAAAAGCGATTGAAATGAATGGCGAGCAAATGAAGCTTGCGAAGTTGAAGAAAAGTTCGGGGTTTACCTCAAGTGCGGATGTAATCGAATTTGAACTTCGAGATGCAACTTTAAACTCTGACCTGAAAATGTTCGCGCAGGCGATTGCTGAAAAATCTCGAGAGCTTTCTGTCTTATTAGGAAGAGCTGATTCATCTGTTCCTGGTTTGATCAAGGGCCATTTAAATCGAGAAAAGGCGATCACTTTGACATTAGCAAATGTTCTTACGCGCTTGAAAGACGGCAATGTTGATCTTGCAGAAGCACATGCGGATTTAGAGATTGGTGAAAAAGATGTCTCGATTGCAAAGGGTGGCTTTTTGCCATCACTTGATCTTGAGGCTAAATACGGAAAGGTCGCGAATGAAGAAAAGGTTTTTAGCGATAGCAACAATTATTCGCTGATGCTGAAGGTTTCAGTTCCATTGTTTTCGGGTTTCGAGACTATAAACCAAACTAAGTCCGCACGTTCTGCGGTTGTTGCGAAAGAAGCAATGGTTTCTCGTAAAAATTTAACTGCTGCTGCGCAAACCGAAACTCTCTTCTCGCAATTGTCGACGCTAAATGAGCGACTTAACATCGAGGAAAAAAATCTATCGAAATCTGAAGAGTATTACAAAATCACACTTGGCGAATATCGCCGTGGAGTTAAAAATTCGCCAGATATGGTGGGAGCTTCTGAGCGCTTGCTTGAAACTCGAATTCGCAATCTTGAATATCGTAAAGATTTTTATCTTACAAAACTAAAAATTTATGAATTAGTGAGTAGCGACCCTAATCGTGAAGAGAGCGCTAGGACTTCCCCTTAGCAAACAGGATTTAATTGTTCGTTTACTTTCAGCTAGCTCTGCTCGTATCTGCTTTAGAGCTAACTCTAAAGCTTCAAGTTCTTTTGTAACCTTACGGTGAATACGGATGGCTTTCCCTGAAATCAGTATGTCATAAATTTATGACATTTTCAAAAGTGAACTACTTAGTCTTTTATCACATGTTCGAGGAAACTTTTCGTCCCATTACTAACAAGGCACCCATCTGGCACTCGAATCAATTCAACGATTTCAAATATCCGTTAACCCATTAGTTTGTTTATCTAATCACAAACAGGTGGAACAATTTCGTTTTTTCGCATTCAAGTCATTGATTTTATTATATATTTTTGATTGTGTAAAAATTGGCGGGGCAAATGGGACGAGTATCGAACTTATTTGAGGGCTTTTTAAGGATTAAACAAGCAATTCACATAGACATCGACCTTAGGGTCTGGAGTGCTTACTTGCATATAAACTCGACTTTTAAAATTTGAGCCTGCTAAAGAGCCCTGTTTTGATTCGCCACTTTTTTCATTTCTTAGATCCATCAGCATTATGCTTGCGGGATTTCCATCTTCTTGATGGCTAATTAGCATTATGTCTTGTAGATCATCTGGTTTACCTCCTACAACTACGTCTTGTCTGAAGCATTTTCCGGCAGCACATTTTTCAGAAAATCCTTTATAGTCGATCGAAACTTTTTTAGTAGTTTTAGTATTTAGTGTCCCTTTTTTAACAAATTCAATTTCACAATCGTAGGTAGGCGCGCTAAAAGATGCGTTTGAAATTAGGGCTAGTGGGAATATCAAATAAATTAGATTCATATTTTCTCACCTAGATTGAAGTTTGTGAATATCTACAAATCATCCTAAGTGTTAGATAGAGAGTCAATAGAGTTTATTAAGCGCCTATTGCTGAAATTTTCGTGTGCTTCTGTTCAGCCTGCCAAAGATCGAAGTTTGATTGAAGGTTAAGCCAAAATTCGGGTGTTGTCTTTAAAGCGTCTGCAAAGGCGAGAGCGGTTTCGGCTGTGATGCCGCGCTTTTTATTTACGATCTCGTTTATTTTTCCTGGCTTCCATTTCAAATGATGAGCTAAGTCTGATTGGGTAAGACCCATATCATCAAGAAACATACGTTGTAAGATTTCTCCAGGATGTCTTGGCGCTCTATTTTTTGGTCTCATATAAAACTCCTTAATGATAGTCTGTGATTTCAACATCAATGGCATTCTGGCCATCCCATTTAAAAATAATTCGCCACTGACTATTTAGGCTCACACTCCAAAAATCTTTAAGGTTACCTTTGAGTTTATGTAAGCGATTACTGGGCGGAACTTTTAAGTCATCAACTTTAGCGATAGCATTGATAGCGTCTAAAAGATCTTGCGCACGTTCATGAAGTTCGATTGGAACCTTTCGAGCGGCTTTAGAGTTTTCGCCATCAAATATATCTTGGGTTGTTTTACCCTTGATGTTCTTAATCACTATATCACTATACCATATATCGGTATAAATTGGAACAAGTAAAAATTAGAACACTTCGTTTAGATAAATAACTTAATAATTTTAGATAGTTAGGCAAAATTGGCGGGGCAAATGGGACGAGTTTAGAACGTATTTTAGTGCTATTTGAGTGAGTAGGTTAGGGGGCGACAGGTAAAATATAGTATCTAGTAAAGTCCTCAAAAATTAAATTGAATTTATTGTCGACTGAAGTCTTCTTACCGTCATAGAGTTGAACTTCCAAGACTTCGAGTGTAAACGCTTTAATTTTTACAGCTGGAAATTCAAATTCAAATATAGTGTTTCCGTTTTCTATTCTTTTTGAAATTTGTTTAAGTTCTTTGCCATCTGAAAGTACGACACGTGCGGAAGCACATGTGTCAAATCCATTTTTATGTCTTTCTTCTATAAATTTGACTCCTTCTGAAGATAGAAAATACCAATCTCTATTGGGATCTTTAATTAAATACTTTTTATCGGGATTGAAATTTACCGTGCATCTAATTTTTAAATTTTCAGCTTCATCAAGTTGAAAATGAAACTGAGGAAAAAAAAATACGGGAATAATTGGAACCAGAACTCCCAAGAAGTAACTTCCTTGTGCTTTATTCAATACCTCAACGTGCACACTTATGCTTCCTGTCGGATCTAACTTTATACTTTCACTAATTAAAGTGATGTTTTTGGCAAATAGATTGTCACGCAAGTGTCTGTCAGTTCGCTTGGGAAAATGGGTGCCCTATTGGGACTCGAACCGGAGATGCTTTTAAATCGCCTGCAACATCTTGATTTTATTTTTGAATTTTGATTTTTTAAAAAAAATTGGCGGGCCAGATCGCGACGGGACGAAAAGTTTCCTCCAAAGTCGCATTAGAGGCACAAGTTGTTGACACCATTGATTTTAATTTTGAGCAGCTTTGGAAAGACAAACATTTCCTCCATCAAAAATACGTCCTTGAAGGCCGTTCTATAGCCCAAATTGCGGCTGAAATACTTTCCTCCAGGGCCGCAATTAGAAATGCACTAATTGAATTTGGAATCAAAAGACGGCAGAGAGGGGCGCCTGGGAAAAGACCGGCACAGGCTCCTTATGGATACCGTATGTCTAATGGATTGATGGTGGAGTATAAAGTGGAGCAGCGTATCCTATCTGCCGTTTTAAAGATGTCAGCTCAAGGATTGGCCCTTCGGCAGATCTGCGAACTCCTCTCAAAGATTGGAGTTCCAACGAAACGTCGTGGACAGCGATGGCATCCAGAAATGATTAGAAGAATTTTGGTCAGGTCGAGTAAAGTAATAATAGTTTAATATAAATTAATCTCATCGACCGTTGCGCAGAGAGAGGTCAATTAATATAAACATCCATTTTCTCAACTCCAAATTCCATGATTGCCGCACGTTGATTGCAGCTGCGGCAAAGTATCCGCAAGTTCTCAGTTTCAGAGGAACCTCCTTTGGCGTGGGGAATTATGTGATCTATTTCAAGCGCATAGTGTGATCCGCAGTTTTGGCATTGATTGTTGGCTCTAGCAAAAACCTCGCGCATCTGCTGTGCTTTGGAAGTTTTAGAGATAACGCGACGTTTTCTCGGCGCCGCGGTTTTTGTTGGATTAAATTCGCTCATACCAAGATCGCAAAGCCGATCGAATAATTCCCCAAGTGTAATATTTGGGTGAGTGTGTGCAAGAAGACCTTTAAGCTTTTCGATTTTTTCGTGTAGTTTGGCAGACGCAATAAATTTTAGTTCGATTTGATTTTCTGTAATTGATCGAACTCGATCGGGTTTAACCATTTCGGGTGCAGAACTTAAAGAGAGTGTAATCTTTTCGGCTTCACGAACAGATTTGTTTGCGATCTGGTTAATCACGTCAAGTTTCTGCTCATGTGACATTTCCTTGCTGTTTAGTTTTTTCTCTTGGCGAAATAGAGATTGAGCCAGACTAATATGAGTAAGAGAGATTTCGCCCTGATTGATCTTCTCTTCAATTTCTGGAATTTCGTTAAGAAGTCTCATCGCAGCGATTCGTCGATAGGCTTGGTCCTCGGGGTAGCCGAGATGTTTCATTGCGAATTCGTGAAGTGATTTATATTTAAGCGAAGAGAAAAGGCGCCGGCGATTGATCTCGCGAAGATGGTAAAGTACTGCGGTTAATATTTCTCGCTCTTCTCGAACTAAAGATTCTGTGCTTTGGATTAGGGTATTATCTGCTATATTTTTTAAATTCATTGTGACCTCGCTAAGTGGTTTGTTTAAGCCACTCTATCATATAGTTTTAAGAGCGAGTTTTTGTCGCGAGAATTGCCCGAGAAGAGCGATAAAAGAGAGAAGCGGTCTGACCTCAAACTGATTGCTTAAGTGCTTTAATTGTAGTTGTGATGTCAATGAACCACAGGCATTCTGAGTTCTAAGCACAGAAAAATAAACTGAGATTTTGAAGAAAAACTTCGTCAAATCAAATTTGATTTCGACGCAAATATAAATTGAAAAATCGTATGCAACTTTGTGATAGCTCGAAATGGCGTTTTTTTTAGCGGCGCCGAGATTTTTGGGGGCTTTGCTATATCTTAAAGAGGTCGCAGCAAAACGCATAGCCTTCTTCAGAACCCGACGATTGAATCTTTTTTCTTTGGTTATCGATAAATTTCAACAAGCTTGCCCGTAACACATCCCAATCATCTTTAGATAATGTAAATGTCGAAGTGTAGTGAACCTCGTCTTCTTTTGCAGAGCTTTCAACCGAACGCAATCGCCAATTAAGGTGATTAATTCGGTTATGAAGCGATTCTGTAGGAAGATGAACACTTTGTCCCGCGTGCACAAATCTGGTTCCCACTTTTTTCACTTGATTACTTTCTATTAGCCATTTCAAATGCTCGTCGATATCCACTGCTGGGATAGATAGGCGTTTCGATAAATTTTCTATGGTTTGAAAATTTTCACTGGCCGTCAAGGTATGAACGGCTCCGATACTCCATTGTGAGTAATATTTATCTCGAAGTTCCACTTGAATTTGATGATCGGTAGTCTTGGCAACTACCCTCGCCGTTTGCAACTGAGCAGATCGTAGAGCTTTCAATTTAGTCTCAAGGCTTTTTTTTAATTTCGGACTAACCGCTCGATCAAAGAGTAACAACGTAAAAAAATAGTCCGCTTCCTCTTTCGAAAATGACAAGTAGTCTGTTAGGGCCCAAGCTTGATCGGGAGTTAGATCGGGTTTACCATTTAATACTTGAGACATATAGGAATGAGTACAACCAGCGGCTCTGGCCAATTCGGAAATAACACCTCGACGTTCGGCATTTTTAATATAGTCATTTAGAAAATTTTTATAAGAAGTCGATTCAGATACATTCATTTGTTACCTTTTATTATAAATAGTATGCTTTTTTTATAATAAAGTTCTAGGCAAACGCAAGTACTACGTTTAATTTGTAAGACATAGGGGGTCTAATGAAAAATATAGTTTTTATCTCCATTCAATTGTTATTTGCAGTTTCTGCCTACAGTAGTGGTCCTATCTCCAGCGGTGGCGGCGGTGTGTTCGTTTGTCGTGATAAGCAAGGACAAATTAATAATGTGGAAATGATCGACCTTTGGGAAATTAAAAATATTTTGGATGTACGATATCAGGTTGTGGAGAGTAATGACCTTCCTGACCTACAAATTGAACGAGCTTTAGCGAAGATAGAGACATTAGCTCCCACGCTTGCAAAAGCCATCCGTTTTGAAGTTTTGAATCAACGACAAATGTATCAGCCGCTAAATACAGGAGTGCGCCTTGTGCCGCCGGCAGATATGGGAACACCCTATCGGAAGGACGGGTGTGAAGTCGCGGGGATGTTGTACTACGCTAGTTGGAAAAATCGAATTAGCTACGACCCAGAATACTTCGCACACTTGAACTCGAACACGCAAGTTGCGGCCGCTTATTTACATGAAGCTATTTATAAGATTTTACGCGAACCTCCGCATGAAAATATAAACTCCATATTTACGCGAACTATAGTGGGCGACCTACTTTCTGACTACGAGTTTGCGAAACCTATTGCGCCCATCCAATCCGTAAAAAATGCCATTAACCGCTTTTCTGAAGTTACCGGATATTCTCCTCCGCCAACTGAAATCGTTTTAGATTGCAAGCAAAGTAACTCGAATTGGGCAGCGGGAAACCGTACGGAGTTTTACTATATTAAATACCTGAGTCAAAAAATCCCAGAGCTAATTTTTAAACGTTTTGACTTTGTAGATTTAAAGAACACGTACATTGCCGGAATTTTCCCAAACCAAAATGAAATAGGAAATGAAGTTAATGTTAGAAACTTGCAGTTTAGTTCTTATCCATACGACACTGTCGGAGCATACTCTGGTTTTCATCCCGGAGAGATTTTTCGATTTACTTTGGATATGGCAAGTTTAACCGGCTCTTACTATCTGAGAGTGCCAGGAGAAATAGGACCAACTCAAGAGACCTTCACATGCATAGAGTTTCCGACGGAATAATTTTTGAAAACGCAGGGCTGCATTCTAAAGTTGGCAGCCCTGTCGATTCAGTCATAAAATAAATCATCAAGGTGATTCTAAGACGCAATTTTCAATTGAACTTTAAGTCCTAGATTTTGCGCAATATTAATCAATCGGTCCGTCGTAATCTTCTGAAGATTTCCATTCAAGATCGCGGTGATAAAAGTGCGACCAACGGCACTTTTTTCTGCCGCTTGCTGATGCGTTCACATCTTGGAGGAAACTTTTCGTCCCATCGCTATCGGGGTACCCATTTGTCGTTCGAATCAATTCAACGATTTCAAACATCCGTTAACCCATTAGTTTGTTTATATAATCACAAACAGTTGGAATAATTTCGCTAAAATAAATACGACACATTTGCTGGAACGTTTTTGTTTTTATCATTCAAGTTATTGATTTTATTAGATATTTAGCATCGGAGGAAAATTGGCGGGGTGGACGGGACTCGAACCCGCGGCCTTCCGCGTGACAGGCGGACGTTATAACCAACTTAACTACCACCCCGTGAAAGTGGAATCACCAGTTATAACAGCAAAGACTTAGAGATCAACAAAAAAATAAGTCAATTTCGTTGGAATTGTGCTTAAAATTCGAACAACTGCCCTTTACCAGAAAACAGGTTCCACTTCTAAGCGAACTCCAAATTGATTGAAGCAGTCGATACTGATTTGCCCTACAAGCTTCATAACGTCTTCGATTCGGCCATGGCCCAAGTTTACCAATACTAGAGCTTGCCGCTCATATATGCCGACTGTACCCTCTTTCTTGCCTTTGTAGCCCAATTTGTCGAGCAGTTGCCCAGCTGCCAGTTTATATTGGCCATCGGATTGTGGGTAGGTAACTAAATCAGCGAACTTTTGTTTTAAACTATTCTGTTTGTCGGCACTGACTATTGGATTTTTAAAAAAACTTCCGACATTGGGGATTGCTAAAACATCGGGTAATTTATTTTGCCTGATCTCGATCACTTTTTGTGCAATCTCTGACGGAATCGGGGTTTTGCCTTTGAAAGCCAGCGCCAATTCGGCATAGCTTACAATCGGGGTGTGCTGTTTCGGAAATTGAAACTCTACCTCAGAAATAAAAAAATTTTTAAAAGCGGGAGTTTTGAAAATGCTATGGCGGTAGGAAAATTGGCATTCGTTGGCAGAGAGTGTTCGCCGAGTGCCAGTTTCAAAATCATAGCCGCCTACACCTTTGATAAACCGTTCGACTTCGACTCCATAAGCACCAATGTTTTGAATGGGTGCGCCGCCCACAGTGCCTGGAATAAGCGCCAGATTTTCAAAGCCAAAATGTCCAAGTTTAAGGCTGGATAATACAAATTGATGCCAGTTTTCACCAGAAGAGCAGGTTACAAGGCGATGAGAACCGTTTTCCCCAGTGCTTTTGGATCCTAGTAAACTATTTTTAATAACCAAGGCGTTAATTTTTGTTGAGACAATTATATTTGAGCCGCCTCCTAAAAATCTAATTGGAATTTTTTCTTTTTTTGCAAAAGCTATCAAATCTGGAATTTCAGAGGTATCTGTTAGTTCCACAAAAAAACGAGCCATCGATGACAATTTGAAAGTATTGAAATTAATTAAATCGAAATTATTTTGAATGATCACTCTAAAAACCTAGCATAAGTTCTAAGACGGGGCACTAGGTTTTCTTAACGAGTTCAATTCCGGCTTCAGTAACTTTAACGAGGCGTTTACTATAAAGTCCAGCAAGGGCCACTTTAAATTTCTTGCGGCTGACTTTAAATTGGCTCGAAATCGCTTCAGACGAACTTTTGTCATTCACTTTTAAAGAACCATTATTTGCAGTTAAGGCATCAAGAATCTGAATAGCTATAGAGTCAATAGAATCTATACTTGCATTTTTTAATATTAAATCGATTTTTCCATCCGGGCGAATTTTATTAACATAGGCAATTGTTTTTGTGCCCAATTGAATTCGTTCAAAAACTTCTGAGTGATAAAGCAAGCCATCAAATTCATTGTTTACTATAGCTTTATAACCCAAGTCTGTTTCTGCATAAACTAATATTTTTACGCTCTTGTCTTTGACCGCGGCTGGGTCGACCAATGGTTTTAAAAACTTATTTGTTTTCATCGAGGCAGAAATTCGTCCCGATTCGTCAATGTAAAGGTATACTAAATAATATTCACCCGGCTTCAGATCGCGAGTTTGTTCTGTAAAATGAACGAATAGGTCTTTGTCCAATCCCCAATCCATAAAGGCGCCCGGGCCTTCCAGAGATTTTAATTCTAGGAAAGCAAAGTCACCCACTGTTGCCAATGGCTTCTGCGTGGTGGCCACCAAGCGGTCTTCAGAATCTAAGTATAAAAAGACGTCCATAGATTCACCGACTTCAAAATTTTCTGGAACAAGACGTTTAGGCAATAATATTTCACCTAAATCTTCGCCGTCTAGAAAAAGACCGTGGATCGTGCGTTTGAGTATCTTTAATGTATTGAATTTCCCTATGGCTGGCATTGGGCGTTTATCGAAGTTTCTTCGGATTTAAGCAAGTATTAAGTGCAAGATGAAAAAAATGACAAAAGCACTCTAAGCCTATTTGAATTCAGCATTCCACCAGGCCTGAATGGTCGCGCAAATTTCGCTGCCCGTGCTGGTGCAAAATTGACCGCCAGTATGTCCTTCAAGGCCGCTCATTTTTCTAATAAGCTTGTTATTAGTGGCAGTGCCCCCGCTAATCGGTAGGGAGTTCATTAACGGTCCATAAAAAACGGCCTGATATGTCCAGGTATGGCATCTTACACAATTACTAGCGATAAACGGCGCCATGTTTGCGTTGAAAAATGGTTCGGCCTTTGAAGAATAAGATACGAAGGATACCGGGCTAGGTTTAATCATATTTTCAGGTTTGGCTTCGTAGCCGTAAGCCCAAAGCTTTTGAGTCGTTCCATTGGCCAGTTCGGCCGGTACTTTATACGAATAATAGTGACCAGCGTTGGCGCCGACCCCTGATTCTTTGGCTACAATTTCACCGACTAGAGTGCCAGTTCCAACAGGTCCGCCGGAATAGAAAATCACTTTAATGGCTTGGGTTTTATTAACAGAATCCAATGCATAACCAAAAGCGCGTCCATCGGTAGATACATACTGAAAATTTGCAGTGAGCTTGCCGCTGAAATTAGTTACTAGATCTACTGTCGATTCAGTTGTTGCGCTGGCGGCATCGGCCGAGTTGTTTTTGTTATCGGGAGCGCAGTTATTGAAAAAAAGCGTGATCGTACTAAACGCGAGTACAAGGAATATATACCAAGAATGACGTACCTTCATATCCAACCTCAGGCTCAGGATAACCGAAAATCAGTGGTTTAGCCTGTTAATTTGAAGACCCTGTGCCACTCTAGAACAACAACCATAGAATAATTCGATCTCGTTAAAGTAGAAATATAATCTCAAAATTAAACGCCAATTATATATACAAAATTAATAAGATAAAGTGGTGTGAAGGACACTTTTTCTAGTTGGCTCTGGGCTAACTTTCGATCCTGATCCATTTTTGAAAAACTGGAAGGCCAAAACTAAATCCGAGCCTTTGGTTTTTCATGGCAAATTTTGGATTTGACACGGGTGTCGTTCGCGCATTCAATGAAAAACTATGACGGCCGAATATCCGTGTCCCCAGTGTGGCGCGACCATTTTATTTACTACTACGTTTTCTGTTTCTACTGTGTGTGCTTTTTGTCATTCATTGGTTGTTAAGAACGATCAGAATTTGGAATTGTTGGGCAAAGAATCTATTTTGCAAGACGATATGAATCCGATTCAAGTGGGCACTCGCGGTCGATTTTTGGATACAGGATTTACGGCGCTTGGCGGGGTGCGATTAAATCATCACGAAGGTTTTTGGCAGGAGTGGTATTTACAATTAGACAAGCCGCTTTTAAATTCTCGTTATGCTTGGCTTGCTCAGGCTCAAGGAGAATATCAATTTTTGTTTGAATCTGTCGAGATACCGGCTCTCAGCCCAAAACAATTAAATGTTGGTGAAACGATTGTGGTTTCTGATTCAGTGGCTAGGAAGCTTGAATCTTGGTCAAAATCTTTGTCCAAAAATATAAAAGCGTTTCAGGTCGTAGATTCTAGGACGGCTCAGATGACTCATTTTTTGGGGGAATTGCCGTGGAAACCAGATAAAGATCGCATGCGAACGGTTGCAGAATTGGCTTCGACTAACGATGCTAAGCTTACCGTAGAGCTTGGCGATGCTCTTAGTTTTATCTATTTTGGACGAGTTATGAATTTTGAAGATTTTAAATTTCAAAATTTAAAAGAGATTAAAGGATGGTAAAAGCCATAGCGTGTCCTTCTTGCGGCGGGACTGTCACCATTAAATTTTCAGAAACAAGTCTTAGCTGCGTCTGTCCCAGTTGTTTGACTGTTCTTTCAAGCGAAGACGAATCCGTTAGAATTTTAGTTAAAGCGCAAAAAAAATGGGCTTTGCCACTTATAAAATTGGGGCAACGATATAATTTTAGAGGACAAGACTGGGAAGCGATCGGGTACCTTTTAAGAAGTGACAAAACAGAAGACTACAAATGGTCCGAATACCTTTTATTTAACCCTTATGTAGGATATCGATTTCTGGTTTGCATGGACGGTCATTGGACTTACGTAACCAAAACAAAATCTGCGCCTGAAGTAGATTCCCTGGTAAATGTAGCTCGCTATTTAGGCAAGACTTATAAAATATTTAATAAAGGGCAAGTCAAAACGCTTTTTGTTCTTGGCGAATTCTATTGGAAAATCAAAGCCAATGAAGTCGTTTACTGTGAAGACTATGTGAGCCCCCCTGAAATGTTGTCCTTAGAAAAAGACTCGGACGAACAGATTTGGTCTTTGGGTGAATATGTCAGCCGGGCAGATGTCGAGACCGCATTTAAGCTGCAGGGATTGATGCCTTTGGATATTGGTGTATCACCGCACCAGCCATCACCCCATCAAGATTCCAAAAAAGTTAAAATGTATTTGAGTTATCTAGTGTCCATTTTATTTGTCATTCAATTTATAATTTTAGTTGGATCGCGACGAACTGAAATATTAAATCAAACGTACGATACGCCAACACCCAAAGGTTTCAAAATACAAACACCTTCATTTACAGTGGACGACAAATCTGGTTATATTGAATCGCGCTTAATTGCCGGGGTAAATAATAATTGGTTTGAGGTTCTGGCCGAAGTGGTAAATGAAGATAGCGAAAGTGACGAAGATTATGAATACGACCAAGGTGTCGAATACTATACAGGCTATGATTCGGACGGTAGCTGGTCAGAAGGATCTCGGGACACGGAGCGTAGAATTGCAAAATTGCAGCCGGGGCGATATCATTTGAATCTCGCTACAGATGCTGGCACTAACAATCCTGTGCAATTTTCCCTTGTGCTAAGTCAGGGTAATACGTCTTGGGGGAATTTTTTCTTGGCCATATTGCTGGTTTGTCTTTACCCAATTTATTATATTTTTAGATCTAATCGGTTTGAAAAAGAACGGTGGGCGCAAAGTGATCTGTCGCCTTATTGGAAAGAGCAGGGATTGGCAAAATCGTGGAGCAGTTCAAATGATGATTAAAGGGTATTTGGTTTATGGATTTTTAGTAGTGCTTGTCTATTCCTACATTAGTTTTGTGGGAATGAGCTATTACGATTTTGTTTCAGGTAAAAGTTTTCAAGCGGCCGGAAAAACGTTTCAACATAAATAAATGAACAGGAGTTAGAAATGGACATGGAAGTATTTATCAATATTAAAAATATCGTAAATGCCTTGGTGTATTCACTATTAGGTATCTTAATTTTAGGTTTTTCATTTTTTCTTTTCGATAAGATCACGCCCGGGAATTTGTGGAAAGAAGTGGTTGAAGAAAAAAATGTGGCACTGGCGATTACTGTCGGAGCCATGACTATTGCAATGGCCCTGATTATTTCTAGCGGCATTCACGGTTAGTCATGACCTATTTGTTGTTATTTTCTGTGTTCGTAGTGGCGACTTGTGGCCTGATTTATGAATTGATTACAGGGGCTTTAGCTAGCTATTTGCTGGGCGATTCTGTGACCCAGTTTTCAACTATAATTGGGACCTATTTGTTTGCAATGGGTGTAGGCTCCTATTTTTCAAAATTCTTCAATAAAAATTTGCTAAATGTTTTTATTGAAATTGAAATGATAATTGGTGTCGTTGGTGGCTTTTCGGCTGCGTTTTTGTTTTTTTCGTTTGAATACGCAACCTCATTTCGATTTATTTTATATGCGGTAATTTTTGTTATCGGATGTTTTGTTGGACTTGAAATTCCTTTGTTAATGCGAATTTTAAAAGATCGCTTTGAATTTAAAGATCTAGTTTCAAAAATTTTTACTTTTGATTACATTGGCGCTCTGATTGCATCGATTTCTTTTCCTCTGCTATTGGTGCCTTATTTGGGACTTGTGCGGTCGGCTTTGTTGTTTGGAATTTTTAATATTTCTGTCGCCTTGGCTACGGTCGTAGTATTTAAAAACGAAATCAAATCTGAAAGGTATTTGCGGATAAAGGCCATCGTCATATTGGTCGTGATGGCTATTTCTTTTGGCTTGTCTGAAAAACTGGTTAACTTTCTTGAAGTTCAAAACTATCGAGAACGAATTATTTTTAAAAAAACAACTGCCTACCAGAAAATTGTGTTAACTCAGGGTAGCGGCGAGATGAAATTATTTTTAAATGGAAATTTGCAATTTAGTTCCAAAGACGAATATCGTTATCACGAAAGTTTAGTTCATGTTGGAATGTCAAGGTTAACAAATCCAAAGACTGTTTTGATTTTGGGCGGCGGAGATGGGTTGGCGGCCAGAGAAGTTTTAAAATACCCATCGGTTGAAAAAGTTTTACTTGTCGACTTGGATGCTCAAATGACCCATTTGTTTAAGACTAATCCGATTCTGCTGGAGCTTAACCAAGGATCATTGAATAATCCAAAATTGGAAGTTTTAAATCAGGACGGGTTTGTATGGATTAAGAATAATCAGAAACAGTTTGATTTTGTAATTGTTGATTTTCCAGATCCGTCGCAATTTGCATTGGGAAAATTATATTCTAGGACGTTTTATGGATATATGGCTTCTACCATCGGTCCAGAGGGATTGATTGCCGTTCAAAGTACTTCGCCATATGTTGCGAAAAAGTCCTTTCAAATTATAGTGAACACTTTGAATGATGTAGATTTATTTACAAAGCCCTATCATGTCTATGTCCCCTCATTTGGTGAATGGGGCTATGTATTGGCTGGTAAAAAATCACTTGAGGTTTCTGGGTTAAAATTGGCACTGCCAAGCGGCTTGCAATATTTAACGGATGAAATGGTTCCTTATTTATATCAATTCAGCAAAGATTTGCTTGCTGATACCAAAGAAGTGAATCGGTTGAATAATCAAGTGTTGGTTAGAACGTTTGAACAAGAATGGGAACAGTACAATCAACATGAAAACTGAACGGCGCGAGTTTTTAAAATATGGGCTAGCGACATCTTCTTTGTTTTTGGGATCTCTGTATGGAATCGAGAGCTTTAAAAAACTTCGAAAAGAACGTCGCTATCAGGGGCAATGGGTTGATAATTCCGGCCGGGGCCATCAATTGCGTATCGCTGTCAATCAACCTGTAGCACATTTTTCAAAGGAGCCTGTGTTAATTGTTGGCGGCGGCATGTCTGGGTTAGTAACTGGGTACTATTTGAAAAAAAATGGCTTCACTGACTTTAAAATTATTGAAATTAATAGCGAAGCCGGTGGTAACTCTTCCTATGGTGAAAATTCCACTTCGAAATACCCTTGGGGAGCCCACTATATCCCCCTTCCCAACAAAGAAAATAGGGATTTGGGGGAATTTTTTAAAGCACTCGGTGTGGCTAAATCGGGGGCCACAGGCCTTGAATATAATGAAGAGTACCTGTGCCAAGATCCTCAAGAACGATTGCTTATAAAAGGCGAATGGCAAGAAAGCCTTTTACCTACAAAAAATATTTCTGAAAAAGACAAAAAGGAATTGGAGCGATTCCAAGATTTGGTTGATGATTTCAAACTTAAAAAAGGGCGAGATGATAAATTTTGTTTTACAATTCCGGTTATGGAATCAAGTCAAGATCCCGAGTTTCTAAAACTGGATTCTATTTCGTTTCGTGCATTTCTGACAGAAAAAGGATTCCAATCCGACGTTTTAAATTGGTATGTAAATTATTGCACTTTAGATGACTTTGGCATGGGCGCACCGTCCGTGTCGGCCTGGGCCGGATTACACTATTTTTGTTCAAGGCGACCAACTCACGAGTATGACGATCATAAAATACTGACTTGGCCAGAAGGTAACGGCTGGATTCTGCGCAAATTAGTGGATGAGCTTAAGGATCATATTGAAATTAATCAAGCAGCTTTAAAGATTGAATCCAAAGGCGGCAAAATTGAAAGCCAGATTTATAACTTTGAAACCAAAGAGGTTACTCAATACGAATCCAACAAATTAGTATTTTCTGCCCCGCAGTTTTTGTCCCCGCATATTTTTGTGCAAGAAAAAAAACTGGATCAGGTGACTGCAGATGATTATTATAGTTGGTTAGTTGCCAATATCACAGTTAAATTAACTCGGGAACAATTACGAACGGTGCATTGGGACAATGTTCGTTTTCAGTCAGAAAGTTTGGGTTATGTGAATGCCCGGCACCAAGAACTGCGCTCACGGGTAGATGATCAAACCGTTCTGACTTTATACTGGCCTTTGTATGACAAGGATTTAACTGCGACAGAAGTTCGTAAAAAAATTGCCACTTGGAAATGGAACGAATGGGCACCCAAAGTAGAATCAGAATTGGAATCGATGCACCCAGGAATAGCTCCGTTCATTCAGGCTATGGATATTAAGATTCATGGACATGCTATGATTGGACCTAGAATAGGTCGAATGGCAAAAGTGTTTGATCAACATAAATCTGAACAGATAGACAAAAATATATTTTTTGCTCACACAGATAATTCTGGGATGTCTTTGTTTGAAGAGGCCCACTATTGGGGTCTTAAAACGGCAAAAGGCCTGCTAAGCAGTGTCTAGCAGTACTGAACGTTTTTTGAT
>JAYTTH010000372.1:0-4645 GCA_043745515.1 Pseudobdellovibrionaceae bacterium
TGTTTTGAAAGTATGTTTCAGTTTTTAAAAAAGGAATCCAAAGGCGAAATGTATTTTGCACAGCAATTAGGAACCATAGTGCTTGGTTACACGCCACCGGAAGCTATTCACAAGCTAGCTCTTGAGTATGGTTTTTCCTCTCGATTTAAACGAGACGCCACGTGGGTCGATATAGTAAAGGCTGTAAATGAAAACGAAATTGTATTTGTAACTTGGTGGGACGAAGATGCCGGTCATTACAGCTTAGTAAAACAAATAAATGATTCTCAGGTGATCTTAATGGATCCCTGGCAAGCTCGTTCCAATCAAGACACTTATATAGCGGCAACTGAATTTCAAGTTCATTGGGCAATTCGAGGTCGAATCATGATAGCAATCCAGCCCCCGAATGCAGAATTGTCTAATTCTTAGCGACGGCGAACGGCAATTGGTTTAACTCGGTTGCCTTTGTAATTTCCGAGGCTGACTGGTTTTGCCGTAATTCTTAAGCTAGCGCCGTCGATTCGTTGTAGTTTCAAATAAGGACTGATCTCAATTTCATTTGTCTCGGGATTAAAACCATAGTCCCGAGGCCGTTCAAGCAGCTGAGCATCAGGACTTGTATTGTTGCCGTAGGTAACTTTTAAAGTTGTAATATCCGGAGTGTAATCCAATTGTTTTCTTTGAGTGGCCACTCGTTGAACCAAATGCTGACCAAATTCGGCTAGGTGCGTTCCAAAATCGTCAGAGCATAAATCGGCAAAAATACCGCCAGAAATAGAAAGCAGGCTTGGAAAGGATTGAACGGGTCCACGACCATCTTTACTGCAGGCTGCGGATTTATTATTTAAATTAGGCAATGCCGCCGCGATCAATACTTTTGAACGGTCGCCATTTTTTAATTCCACCAGGCGTTCATAAAAATCATCAGCAGATAAGCCCGGAGTCACATCATCAGCATCCGTTAGAAAAATAACGGCAAGGTAAGCATCCGCTTGGTAAAAACCTTGGTTTTTTTCAATGTTTCGTTTTTGTTCTGTTATAGCCAATACCGGAGAAAACGATTCTTCGGCCTCGGGACCCCATTGGGTACCTAGCAAGACTGTATTTTTTAAAACGATCTTCGGATTTGGAGTTTCGCGCGTGATAAAAAGTTTATTGGGAATTACAGTGCCGCTTTCGTTTCGGAGGCCAACCAGTTCACCTAACGCATTCATTTTTCGCACGCCTGAGGGCACATACACAGTTTTGTCATTTAGGTATTTTGAATCATAAACGGGTACAACTCCAATTCGGTAATCAACCCGTGCGTTTTCAAAAAAAGCATTGGCAAAAAGCTCTATATTTTCAGACATTTTTTTCTGATAGTTTTTCATGGATCCGGAATTATCGACTACAAAAAGAATATTGACCTTGGGCTCTGGCAAAGATGCATTCTGGGATACTTCCGCAGTCAAAGAATCAAATGTTTCCGGAGGCGCTTGGCGCTGCGGTGATGTCACACCGCAACCGACTACAAGACCGCTTAAAATAAATGCGAAACCAATAGTCAATCGGGATATTCTCATAAAGAGGCTCCTTTGCCGTATGGGCAATTTTCAGCTTTTACTTGAAAATGTCCCACTTCATCAACCCAAACTTCTTCATCAGTCACCGGAAAGGTCATACTTCTATTTTTATCGATTTTACTAAAGATCAATTTCTTTTTTTCGGCTTTTATTTCTTTATCCATGGTTAGTACATTTTGGATTAATTCAACATCAATAATTTTCATTTTTTTAAGATTGGTTTCAATTTCATTCAAATCGTGTTGAGCAAGGGTTTTCAAACGGGCGTGGGCCTTGTCTTTTAAACCTTGGCTAGCTAAATCCAGCAATATTTGGTCTCGATAAAAATAGCGCGGATATTTATCGGCCCGCGAACCAAGGCTGCTCATTGTTACGTTTGTCGATTTAGCTTTGACTAAAACCATCCAAACTTCATCTGAAATTGGCTTGTTGATCATTGATTGCAAAACTTCTACGCGGGGAAGCATACGTTTTTTGAAAATATCAATTTTTTTAATTACGTCTTTATAAGCGCAAATCTTAAGCGAAACAAATGTCGACAATAAGAAAGTTTCAGGTCCCACTTGGGGGGCCCAAACCGGCGATGTTATGGATTGTAAATCAGCCAAAGCGTCTTCAAATTTTCCTTGTCTTGTGTACGCCCAAGCTCGCTCTTCAAGCGCATCTAGCCAAAAATCTGAACTCGGTGTAACTTTCGAATAGAGCTGAATCGCAGCCGAGAGTTTGCCTTTTTCATAAAGTTCTCGTGCTTGGTTCATAACCAATTTATCTTTTGTAGTCGAATTAATAGACGCACGTTCATCAGTAACGGCAATCGCTTTTAGGCAGACAACAAATGAAAATACAACAACGATTGTTTTCATTACCATATCAGCACACCAATACTTGCAACGCCTTGTACATTATTTTGCTTACGCTCGTCCGTAAGTAAAAGGTCTTGATACTGCTGATAGCGAACTTCCAATCGAGTCGTAATTCTTGGTGTCAGCCAAATTCCCGATCCCATACCGACAGAATAAAGATCGCTATCACCAGTTAGTAAACTTATTTTTCCAAAACCTAATTGCAAATAGACGTCGAACTGGGCGATGCCAGAATCAAATAGATTCATTTTTCCATAAATAGGATAGAAACTAACAGTCGCCATTTGTGATTCTAATGGATAGTCAACTGCCGGAAATCGGTTGGGGCTTGCGGGATCTATTTTTTGAGCAGCCGCCGCTGCATCCAGCTGATTAACCCCTTCTGGTGTTAATACATTGTAGGATTTTTGATATTGCAAACCAGCAGACCAGCGTGGATTTAAATGATATTCTAATCTGGCACCGACATTTTGGGTTTTAACGTAGCTATCGCCGCCACCATTAAAAGCATAGTTGGCTGCTATTTCGATGCGATTGTTTCTATCTACCAGTCGATTTTGAACGATACGAACTTTTTGATGGGAATCCATGTTTTTGACACGATCTACGACATCCTGGTTGTCGCCTAGGGTGCTGAATTCAGATTTCAAATCTTTTGTTGTAGGCTCCATTTTTACATCTGCTTTTGCTTGCCCATTAAAGAAGGCCACTAAAAGTAGAAACGAAATAAGAGTTTTCATTAATTGACTCCTTCAATTGTAATTTCAGCGGGGGTTTCAGAAATACTTAAGGATTTCGATTTCGAAGGTTTAGCAGGTATTTTAACTGTCGCGGCGGGAGCTTGACAGTTATCTTCGGAAGGCACAATTGTCCATTCTCTTACAAAAGACTGCGACTTAGATTTTTTTCCGACTTGATTGTCTATTTTAAGACTTAATTTTTTTGTCAACGGCGTTTTTAAACAAGTGGGCGTCCAAGTTAACTCACAATCTTGAACTGCTTTTTGATCTGGGTGAGTGGCCGTGCAAATTAAATCTTTTTTTCCAGTGAGTCCAGAAACTTGTTTAACGGCGTCCTTAAGTGACACCTCACCTAAATTATTACCAGATAATATTTTGAATTTTAACGTCGTGGTGATGCCAGCTTTCACTTCTTTCAAAGCGTCATTTTCCCATGTCAATACCGGCAATTGTGCAGCGTATCTGCCTTTGTAGCAAATCTGAAGTTGCGGAGACTGCGTCTGCAAAACACTAATAGCCCGCACATGGAAGCAAACATCGACTGACGGAGCCAGAGGGTTTTCGATACCGCGACGATCGCGATCTAGTGGTAATTGATCGACTTGTAAAATAAAATAAAACCGCCACTGGGTTTTACTTTCACCCAATCGTTCTGGATTTACGGCCTTGCTGTTGTCCATTGTAATATAACGAGTTCCATCCGCGCGAAAGGCCTCGGTGTTAGAATAGACATACGGGGTAATTTGAATTTCCGGAAACTTAGGACTGAAAGCTGATGCGGGGTCGTCAACATCCATAGTAAAAGCCTGGGTTTGTCCTTCATCTAAACCTGCATCCAGGTTAGTTCGTCCCAAAATTTTTGGAGTCGAATTTGTTTTTGTGATATAGAGGTTTAAGATATCATTTTTATACATTCCTTTTAGATTTAGGTCCGTGGCTTCGACCACAGTAGTTTTAATTTTGAGTTGCAAAGTAATATACGATTGGCCTGCGGGAATAACTCCAGCAGGAGGGGTCCACTGGATCCCATACATATTGTTTAGGTTTAGAACCTTGACGATTGGACGCGGGCTAATTGGAAAATCTGTTATTTCCACAGCGTATTGGGTGATTTTAGTCGATTTAGGCAATACTTTGAAATACAAAATCCCTTCTTTTCCTTCAATGAAATTCGCTGTATTGACTTCGTTTGGACCTTGTAGTTTTAAATCACTGATTTCAGTTCCTGAAGGAATATTCGCGGCCGTAAAAACATCGGGAACGTAATGTTGAGTTTCAGAAACCTGAACTGTAGGTAATCCAGTTTTCAAATCAGCATATTTTTCAAGTGGGTTGCTAGATTGGCCCATGCACGACATTAATAGAATGCTTGCGACAAATAGCATTATAGAATTCACAAATAACATTTTCATAGGCACTCCTTTAAGAGTCACTTACGCGGCGAAGAACAAAAGGATAGCTTACCTTTACGTTCACTCCACCTTGCGGTTGAGGA